>SLGQ01000362.1 GCA_007136595.1 Candidatus Sumerlaeota bacterium
AAAACTTTTGAATTAACAACTAATTGTTTTTTGGTGAACTTTAGAAAAATTGGAAGTTACTCTGAATATTTAGTTGCAAAAAGAGTATCAGTTGATTAAAATTGCCCCGCATTTGTGTGAATGCATGACATTGGAGGCCGGTTTGCAGGAAAGATGTGACGAAACCCTTGTTTCTTTATACGGTGATGCCCTCGATTATGCTGAAAGGATGAAAAGTAAACGCCTGACAAGTTTTCACTTTCTTCTTGCCTATTTTTCAACACCTTCAGAAGCTTCCGTATTGTTTGAAGAAGCAGGAGTATCTTATAGGGATGTTGCGGAAGAATTTAACCGCATGGTAAAAATGTCCCGTCTGTCGGGAGGGTCAATCAGAGAACCTTTCGGTACAGTAAAAGAAATTGAAGAAACTTCATTAAGATATCTTTTGAATAAGGGTCAGAAAGTCACTCCTCTCCATTTTCTTGTTTCAATATGCACAAAAAGAAATTCGATCGCCCACAGTATATTGACTAAAATAGGTGTTTTAACAGACATCAGACTTGCAGCTATGAAGCTGATAGATGAACCGGCAAAAAGAGTTGCGGAAAAAGCAAATGAAATGAAAAGAGAGTCAACACGGGTTAATTTCACAGGGAAACCCTCTTCTTCAGTTCAGACAAATATTAAAACAGAAAGAAAAGAGAGAATAGAACCAAAAGAGGAGCCAAAACGAGAAAATCCTTGTGAAGGAACTGAGGATGAACTTGAAAGAGTTCTCAAAGATTTTGGAAGGAATCTTACAAAAGCGGCAAAAAACGGAAAAATAGATCCGGTCTTTGGAAGAAGTCGGGAAATTGAGCAGATAGTTGATGTACTTGGAAGAAAAAAGAACAACAACCCATTGATACTGGGTCCTGCAGGCAGCGGGAAAACTGCCATTGTAGAAGGGATCGCATTAAAACAGTTGAAAGGGTTGCTTCCCGGAAAAGAGATTTGGGAGCTGACCCTCTCATCTCTTGTCGGTGGTACCGAATATAGAGGAAGCCTGGAAAAAAGAATAACAGAAATACTTGAAACAGTAGAAAAGAACTGTCACAGAGTGATAATTTTCATTGACGAAATACACCTGATCTTTTCTTCGGGAAATGATGCTGTTGCAAATATGCTCAAGCCGGCACTTTCAAGAGGTGCTTTTCCCCTTATCGGAGCAACAACTACTGCTGAATTTTCAATTCACATTGCAAAAGATCCCGCAATGGAAAGAAGATTCTCAATAGTAAAGATAGAAGAACCTAAAGGGGATGAACTTTTAAGAATAGTTGAAAATGCCGCCAAAACATTGAGCAGTTATCACGGTGTTAAAATTGATGACCCCGAAACTGTGAAAAATGCAATAATACTCAGTAACAGGTACATATCGGGAAAAAGTCAACCCGACAAAGTTCTTTCTTTGCTGGATACTCTCGGCAGTGTTCTCAAAAGAGGAAAAAGAGAATCGGCATCCGTTGAAGATTTGATGGTTCTTGTAAGTGACAGGACAGGTGTTCCTGTTGAAAACCTTCTTATTGATGCCGGAAAAATAATAAGTTCTCTTCCGGAAGTGCTTGACAGATCCATAGTAGGACAGGCAGGTGCCAAAGAAAAGATCATAAAACTGCTTGCAAGAAGATTTGGGAATAAAACTGAAGGGAAACCTTTGGCATCTTTTATTTTTGCAGGTCCTACAGGTACCGGAAAAACTGAAATGGCGAAAAAACTGGCATCGTTCCTTTTTGGAAGCGAAGAGAGAATGGTGGTTTTTGACATGAGCGAATTTCAGGAGCAGCATTCTGTTTCAAGACTGATAGGTTCTCCTCCCGGATACACCGGCTTTGAGGAGGGTGGCAGATTGACGGAAGCTTTCCGGAGACAACCTTATCAACTTCTTCTTCTTGATGAGATAGAAAAAGCCCATCCTAAAGTTCTTTCAATACTTTTGCAGATACTCGGTGAGGGAAGGATTACAGACTCAAGAGGGTTCGTTTCCAATATGAGTGAATCGATAGTGGTGATGACCAGCAATCTTGGTGCTGATGTTTTTTCTGCTGTAAAAGTGGGATTTGGAGGCAGTGATCCCGGCAATGTTTCAGATGATGATGTTTTAAAAAAAATATGTAACTTTCTTTCACCTGAATTAATTAACCGGATAGATGATATGGTTCTTTTCCGCCCATTTACCGACTTGGAACTCAAAAATCTCACCCATATATATATAGAACAGGTAATTGAAAGAACTTCCGGAACCGGAGGAATAAAGTTGAATGCCGACATGGAAAGTTTGTCAGGACTGGTTCTTGACAAGCTCTCTTCCAGAGATAGAACCCTCGGTGCAAGAGCTGTTAAAAGAATGGTTGATACAGTTGTTGAAGGATCTCTTGCCGAAATATGTTATGATCCCCGGACAGGTGAAACAGACGATCCTGATATTTTTGAAGTCTTTTCTGACGGCACAAATGTTTGTATAAAAAAGTTGTGATCCTTTAAATTGGAAAAAATAGATATATTTTCCGGTTTTTTCAGCTGACAAGTTTGTAAGTTTATGTGTTTATTAGATAATGTCGAATTATCTCTTTTTAGGCAGGAATTTTTTTTACTGAATGTTATTCTATTTAAAGAAAAACAATTCAAAAAAAACCACAAGAATCTCCGTGTAATAACAGCCACTTGTTAAATAGTTTTAATAAACCTAAAAAAAAGGTTGACATGGGTTGGGTGAATCCATATATTTGTCGAGCGCTTTTTTGAGGTCATTGAAAACTGAGCAGCAGGAAACACACAGTGTAGGGCTCTAAGTAGAGATATT
>SLGQ01000260.1 GCA_007136595.1 Candidatus Sumerlaeota bacterium
AAATACAAAAACGGTTTCAATTTAACTTTGCATCCTGATACTTTAAATGAGCCTTACAGGTGGAAAAAGCCAAGAATGATTTTTATTAATTCGATGAGTGATCTTTTTCACAAGGATGTTCCTATTGATTTTATTAACAAAATAATGAATGTTGTCTGGAATAATCCTCACCACATTTTTCAGGTTCTTACAAAAAGATCCGATTTGCTTAAAAGATATGACTCTGAGGGTTTGATTGACTGGCCTCCAAATCTCTGGATGGGTGTAACGGTTGAAAACAGTGCCGCCATAAAGCGGATAGATGATCTCAGAGACACAAAAGCAAAGGTTAAGTTTCTGTCATGCGAACCGCTTTTAACGCCACTTGAAAACATGAATCTTGAAGGAATTGACTGGGTTATTGTAGGTGGAGAAAGCGGAAGAACACCAAGACCAATGAAAGAGGAATGGGTGCTTGATATAAAACAGCAGTGTGAAAATTCATCAACCCCTTTCTATTTCAAACAATGGGGCGGAACAAATAAAAAGGCTGCCGGTAGAAAACTTCAAGGGAAAATATTCGATGCAATGCCTGTCAATTTTTTAGGTGCATGATCTCACTTTCTTCCAATTACCTTGTATTTTTGGAATAAAAACATCAAAGTTACCTTGTATTTTTGGAATAAATGTGTTAAAGTTACCTTGTGTTTTTGGAATATGAGGGTTTGTCATGAAAAGAAAGATTGAAAAAAAGCTGTTAAATTGGGCAGGTAGAGCAAACAGAAAGGTTCTTCTTTTAAGGGGAGCCAGACAGGTCGGCAAAACACATTTAATAAGAGAGTTCGGAAAGAAGTTCCCTATTTTTCTGGAAATAAATTTTGATGAAGAAAAAAAGGTTCACCAGTTTTTTGAAGGAAATCTTAATCCATTTGAAATTATAATGAATCTTGAGCTTTATACCGGTAAAAAAATTATTCCCGGTAAAACCCTTTTGTTTTTTGACGAGATTCAGTCATGTAAAGAAGCCATAAGTTCATTGCGTTACTTTTATGAAAAAATCCCAGATCTTCATCTTGTGGCAGCAGGTTCTCTTCTGGAGTTTGCTTTATCAGAAATTCCTTCATTCGGTGTAGGAAGAGTTGAATCAATGTTTTTATATCCGTTAAGTTTCGAGGAGTATCTTCTTGAGCTTAATGGTGAAGATATGGTTGAAATGATAAAAGAATCTTCTTTTCAGAAGCCGGTTAACCCTGTTATTCACGACAAACTCATAGAACAATTGAAAATATTCCAGATAACCGGCGGACTTCCGGAAGTTGTAAGCAACTATATTGAAAACAAAGATCTACTGGAATGTCAGAGAATCATTAATGTACTTATCCAAGGTTATCATACTGATTTTATAAAATACAAAACACGGTCTCCTGTTGAAAGACTGATTGAAACTTTAAGATCTGTGGCAACTCAGACTGCGTCAAAATTTAAATACAGTAATGTGGGTGAAGATTCTTCCAAAATGTACAAAGAATCTCTTGAGCTGCTGACAAAAGCAGGGCTTGTTTACCAAATATATCATACAAATGCCGCAGGCGTTCCGCTTGGAAGCGGAATAAACCACAAATTTTTCAAAACTGTTATTTTTGATACTGGTATTTTTCAGAGAATTATGGATCTCAATCTCTCTGATTTCGTTACAACGGATTTCAACACAATAATAAACCGCGGGCAATTGACTGAAATTTTTGCAGGTTCAGAAATCAGAAAATCAAAAGACCCATATAGCTTTGACAACCTTTACTATTGGCACAGACAATCAAAATCAAGTCAGGCTGAAGTTGATTATATCATAGAAAAAAACGGGAAAATTATACCTGTCGAAGTTAAATCGTCTTCCGGCAGGAAAATGAAAAGCATGCATCTATTTATGGAAGAAAAAAAATCTGGTTTTGGGATAAGACTAAGTGCTGACAACTTTTCTAAAGATGGAAAAATATATTCCATACCTCTTTATGCCATTTCTTTTATTGATGAATACGGGTGGTTGACCTGAAAGAAATTTCAATTGCATAAAAACCAATATTTGTTATACTTCAACTGTTTTTTGTTGCCTGCTTTTAGGAGAAACCAATGGATCTTAGTGTAAAGATTGGAAATATGATTCTTAATAACCCGATTTTGACTGCTTCGGGAACTTTCGGGTATGGACCTGAATTCAAAGATTATCTTGATCTTGACCGTATCGGAGGCTTGTGTACAAAAGGGATTTCAATTGAGCCAAGAGGAGGAAACCCGGCTCCGAGAATAGTTGAGACTGCTTCAGGCATGCTCAATTCCATCGGGCTTGAAAATTGCGGATCTGCCAAATTCCTAAGTGATGTCATGCCTCAGATAAGAGACCTGAAATGTGCAATAATTGTTAATTTTTATGCTTATACCGAAGAGGATTTTGTAAGACTGGCAGAAATTCTTTCTGTTGATGAGCGGATAGACGCTCTTGAGATGAATCTTTCATGTCCAAATGTGAAAAAAGGGGGCAGTGCTTTCGGATCGAACCCCGATCTGATAGAAAAACTTACAAAATCTGTAAAAAGTGTGACAGACAAAACTTTGATCGTGAAACTTTCTCCAAATGTTGCAGACATTACTTCTACTGCCGCTGCCGCTGAATCAGGCGGTGCCGATTCCATTTCACTTATCAACACTTTGATCGGAACTGCTATCGACAGAGAAAAGAAAACTTTTCTTCTTGGAAATAAGATCGGTGGATTGAGTGGTCCAGCTATAAAACCTGTGGCTTTAAGAATGGTGTGGCAAACTGCAAAAGCAGTTAAAATCCCTGTTATCGGAATGGGCGGAATAAGCTCTCTTGAAGATGTGATAGATTTTCTTACAGTTGGAGCAAAAGCTGTCCAGATAGGTGCATGGAATTTTATTAATCCTTCAATAGCACAGGAGTGTGTCGAAGGTCTTGAAAAATATCTTAAAGAGAGGAGCGAAACCCTTAATGAGCTTACCGGTTCAATAAAAGAATGAAAAAACTGCTGATAATCTTTTCCATTTTTATTTCTGTTTCATGTGTAACTGTAAGTGGCGGTGTTTATCACGAAGTCCAAAGTGGACAGAGTCTCAGTGATATTGCAAAACTTTACGGAATAGAGAAAGAAGTTCTTGTAAAGGAGAACTTTCTTCCTGTTGAAACTGATGAAATTTCTGAAGGCACGACTCTGTTCATCCCCGGAGTTACTAAAGTGAAAAGTTTTGAAATGGAGGAGCTTATAGCTGAAGAATTGGAAGAGGAAATTTCAAAAATACCTTCAGAAAAGCTGGATGTTGAAGAAGAAGAAATAGTTTTTGAGCCGGTTTGGCCTGCTGTCGGAAAGATAATAGTGCCCTTCGGAGGAGAAAGGGAAAGCCGCAACGAAGGAATAGACATAGAGCTTGAAGAAGGGACGGAAGTAAGAGCAGTTGCTGATGGCAGAGTTCTTTTCAGTGCCGGACACGGAGCTTACGGGAACACAGTTATAATCATGCACAACGAAAAATATATTACTGTTTATTCTCATCTTCAGAGAATAACGGCAAAAGAAGGTTCGGATATTAAACAGGGAACTTTAATAGGGTTTTCAGGAATGAGCGGAGCTGCTCCCACCCCGAGACTTCACTTTGAAATAAGAGAATTTTCAAGACCGGTAAATCCCCTCAAATATCTTCCCCGGAAAAATCCTTGAACAACAGCAGTTGAAAACAAAGAGATGCAGTTGAGAAATTCAAAACTTGAAAATAGTTTTTTTTGTCGTACCTTTAATACTGTGTAAATTATTTGCCGGGTTTTAATTGAAGTATCATGGATAGATTTAAGTTTGAATACATAAGAAAAAGAAGAAAAAGGTTTTTAGCTGCTTTTTTTGCGTTAATTGTTTTTGGAACAGTTCTTTTCATGTTGTCAAGCAATATTGAATTTGGAAAGGAAGATGATGCAGTTGAAGCAGTTGAGGGGGGAGTCACGGAATTGTACCGGAAAATGGTTTCTGAAGAAATGGAATCGGAAGAATATGTTTCGAGAAATATTTTGCCTGAGCCTGTTTCAGTCAATTACCGTATTGAGGGGAATAGACTTTCAGTTCATTCAAAAATAAAATTAAGGGGAAATTTTATAGAAGAACCTTTTTTTGAAATTAAAGAACATGGTAATATGATTTTTTCAGAAAGATTTTTTTCTAAAAATGGAAATATCCATTGCAAAGGGGTTATGGAAAAGGGTGCGGCACAATTTTTTATTTATTACTGCAGCATGAACTAAGAGTATTAAAGGGGTAGAATCCCATTGAGTTTACTGAAAATAGAGAAATTAATTGTTAAAAACTTGAAAAAAGATAAAAATAAGGTTAAATATCTTGAGTTTTTTGCGGCAGGATTCTGTTAAGGAGGAGTAAGTTGAGAAAATTATCAATTTTAGTAGTTATTTTTTTCCTGATATTCCCGTTGTTTGCTGATAAAGTTCTTTTTATGAGACCTGTTACCAGGGATATCGGAAGACAGGATGCCAGTGATATTGTCGGAGCTCTTGACACTATGATGAGAGACCGATTCGACATTATGCATTACAGGGATCTGGACAGAAGACAGTTTGAAGATCTCAGAAGATGCGGAAGCGATGCAATTTGCTGGGCTGATAAATCAAATTTCGGAGATTATGAATATGTTATTTTATCACTTGTGTCAAAAGACAGGTTCGATGAAATACTTGTCCGTTTTGTCCTTCTTGACCTTATAGAAGAAAGAACGATAAATGATTCTTCCAGAACATATTTTTCCTCAAGGGACATTACAGACAGAGCTCTCTTTTCGCAGATCAGAGAAGTTACAGATTCAATCTTTGATCAAATAAGGAGAGGTAACACTCATCGTTCCCGTGGTGGAAGAGATGACAGAGTGCGGGACGATAGACATGGAAGAGACGATGAAGCCCGCAGAAGAACTGAAGAACAGAGAATGAGAGAAGAGCAGGAAAGAAGGAGAAGGGAAGAAGAAACACAAAGAAGAGAAGATGAAGCCCGCCGGAGACTTGAGCAGGAAAGAATGCAGAGAGAACAGGAGCTCGAAAGAAGAAGGCAGGAAGAAGAAAGAAGAAGAAGAGAAGCTGACAGACAGCGCAGAATAGAAGAAGAGAGAAGAAGAAGGGAAGAAGAAAGAGAAAGAGAAAGGCTTGAGCAGGAAAGACAACGCCGTGAAATGGAAAGACAGCGCGAAATGGAATCAAGAAGGAGATCTCTTGAAAGCAACGCAGATAAACTCCGGAGAGCAAGAGAGCTTGTTCTTGAAATGTGTGCTGACGGCAGATACAATAAAGCAATAGAAGCGATAGTTAAGGTTAGTGAACTTAAGTGTGAGTGTGAAGAAGATGCGAGAGTTCTTGCTCTTAAAACTCAGTTACTTAACTTCAACACTATAAGAAACAGGATCCTTGAAGGGGTTAGACTTCTTGATCACAGGCTTATTCTTGACAACCTTGATGCAGCTAAAGCTCTTGACAGAGCGATCGTTCCCGGAGGAACGGAGTTTTCAAGAAGAGTTGATAAAATTGAAGCTATAGGACATTTTGCCAGAGGTCGGGATCTTGAAAGAAGAGACAGCTACGACATGGCAAAAGAGGCATATGAAAAGTGTCTTGAACTTGATCCTGATAAAACTGAGTGTCGTGAATGGCTTGATAATCGTGACAAACTTGCAAAAACAATTTATGATAAAGCTATGGTCATGGTGAGATTCAATCCGACAAAAGCAAAGGAACTTCTCAGAGCCATACTAAGGATCGTTACAGCAGAAAATGAATATTTCAGAAAAGCCGAAGATGAACTCAAAAGAATGGAGTTCTAATCAGGCTTTCCGTCTGCATTCACCCTCCCTCCAAATAACAGCAGTTATTTTTTTTATGATCATTGTGATGTTTTCAGTTGTTTCCTGTAAAAGAAAAGATCCGTTTTTAGTATGTGGATCAGATGACTGCTCCTTCAGTTCTTCTGTTACCGGATTTGTCGAGATAAAAATACAAAACAGAAAGAGCCTGAAGAAATTAACTAAGTCCGGGCTGTTGCCGGTAAATATAGTTGCTCAGGGAAAAAATCTGCTTGCATTTTGCCCCCGGAGTAAAAGCTACCTTTTAAGGGGTTTAGATAAATATGGGTACAAGCTTGAAATTTTTGACGCTGATACGGAAAAATTAAAAAAAGTAGAATTGCCTGGAGAAATATCATCCATTTTATCGGCATGTTTTGACGGATCAGGACGCATTTGGTTTTTGAGTGTAAAGGACCATCCTGATATGCCTAGAAAATTTATTCTTTCAAAATCTGATCCCCAACATATTGAATGGACAAATTATCTCATCCGGGAAGAAACTGAAGAGAGCTGGCTTGAAAGGATATTCACACTTGGACTGCCTATTGAAAGACCGGCAAGTCTTACATGCGGAGAAGATGGGTCCTATATCATAACTCATCAATATTTCCAGGATATGATGAGGATAAATGTTTATCTCTTTGACGATGTTGACAGATCTCTCAGATATGTAAGCAGTTTTTTTCCTGTTGATGAATCGGGAAAAGTTTCAACTTATTATTCAATTAAAAATTCAACTCTTTTTGTTTTTCAAAACAGCGAACTTCATATAGTTCATCAAAATCAATTTCCTGAAACCATCCTTTTTGATGATGAAAAAGGAGAGATGGTTTTTGCCGAAGAAGATGGGAAACCTGTTCTGATGTTCATTCCGGGGAAGCGGGTTGACGGTAAAATTGCGGGCCGGTTGGTCGAGAATTTATCAGAAATAGTAAAGTATTGAAATTATTCCGCAAGCAGCTGATGTCCAGATAATTCTTTTGTAGATAACTTTTTCAAAAACAGGTTTTCTGAAAAGAAAGTTCCATGTCAAAACAATAGCACTTACTCCCGGAATAATTGAAATAAAGCTGTTGGATGTAAAAAAGAAAGAGACAAAAGAAAGAAACATGAGAAAAAGAGAGATAAGAAAAAGTGCCGTTAAAGAGACAGAGTCTGTAATAACTGTTCTTCCTGCGGCAGAATCACCTTTTGAATCTGACAAACCTTTCAGAAGGGTTACTCCTATGGCGTGAAAAAGAAGGGAAGTTGTTAAGAAAGCAAGGGCCATGCCTCCGGTAATATAAAGAGGGTGAACAACGCCCCAACCTGTTACAACAGAAGCAAGTACTCCTCTGTTTTTCAAAGAGAGAGGTTTCATTGAGTAACTGAAGCCAAGCAAAATTACAAGGTATGCTAGAAATATTTCAACACCTGAAAATAAAAAAGGGATCCCTGAAACTGAAACTGTTGTTACAATACACAGATATGTCAAAGCAGATTTTTCTGTTATTTCACCTGAAGGAATAGGCCGCCAAGGTTTGTCGATAGAATCTTCAACTTTATCAGTTATGGAATTAAGTATGTACACAAAATTATAGGGAAAAAGTGCCAGAAAAAGTGCCTGTAAAATTGAAAGCGGAGAAAAGTTGCCCGTAAGAACTCTCCCTCCGATCGTGCCTGTAAAAACAATTACCGGCACATCAGGTCTGTATAGTCCGGCGTAGGACTTGAAAATCTTAAGTACGGTCATATAGTTCTCCTTAAAAAAGCATCCGGAAAACTATAAAAGAAAATCATAATTTTGCAAGGACTTGACTTTTTTTTTACTGTAGGGTACTAACTGCCTGAGATGTTTGCAGAGTTGCAGGTGAATGAAAGTATCTGAGTATGGTTACGATAAATTTTTTAAAATACAGTTTGAAAAAGCTGCAGGAGAAGGTTCTCTTCCCGCAAGAATTATCTCTGAAAGCAGGAACCATTTCAAAGTAGTGTGTGAAAAAGGTTTCTTTGAAGCAAAACTGAGCGGAAAGCTGAGACAGTCGGCAATTTTCAAATCCGATCTTCCGGCTGTAGGAGACTGGGTTGCAATATATGTCAGAAGAGATAAAGCTTTTATTCATGCAATTCTTGACAGAAAAAGTTCAATAACAAGAAAAACTGCAGGAAAAGTTTTTGACCGGCAGGTTTTAAGCTCCAACATAGATGTTCTTTTTATAGTGACATCTCTTGACTGTGATTTTAATATAAACAGACTGGGGAGATATGTTTCCCTTGCAAAAACCGGTCGTGTAAAACCCGTAATACTTTTAAGCAAATCAGATCTCGTAAGTGAAACCGGTTCTTTTGCCGGACAAATAACGGAAAATTTTCCTTCCGTGCCGGTTCACTCTGTTTCAGTTAAAGATGAAAACACCCTGAAGCTTATGGAAAAATATCTTAAAAAAGGGGTTGCCGCATCATTTGTCGGTTCATCCGGTGTGGGAAAATCAACATTGATAAATATGCTTGCGGGAGAAGATATAAGGAAAACGGCAGAAGTAAGCAAAACAGATAATAAAGGACGGCACACGACCTCACAAAGAGAATTGATACTTCTTGAAAATGGAGGAATTGTAATAGATACCCCGGGAATAAGAGAGTTGCAGGTTTGGGACGAGGATATATCTTCCGGGTTTGAAGATATTGAAAAACTTTCTCAGGATTGCCGTTTTTTTGACTGTATGCATGATACCGAACCCGATTGTGCCGTCAAAAAAGGGGTTGAAGAGGGGACGATCTCAGCAAAAAGACTGGAAAAGTGGAAAGAAAGAAAAAAAGAAATAGAAGAGATGGTTAAAAACAAAGAGTTGTCTGCAAAAATTCTGGCAAAACGAAAATTTTCAAAAAAAAATAAGTGAGAACTTAAATTTTTGATCTTGATACCGGTTTATTCTTTTTTGGAGAGTTTCTGGAACATATTTATTGACTTTTTTGTTCAAATGTATTGAATAAATAAGGCTTTTTAAAGGGGGATCCAATGCTGAAGAAAGTTTTATTAAGTTTACTGTTTTTGACTGTGTTTATAAATGCCGACACATTGAAATCATTTCATCATCTTGAAATCGAAAGACATCGGGATGTAAAACCCCCTGTAATTTACGGAGAACCATCTGTTGATGCAGAATTAAGATTTTCTCCGGTAACAGAAAAACTGATTTACGGCTATCTTCCATACTGGAACAATTCCACCACCCATATCAGGTGGGGACTTCTTACCGATCTTTTATATTTTTCATGTGAAATGGAAGCAGGTGGAATTCTTGGCAACTGTAATGGATGGCCACAGAGTGCCCCTATTGATGAGGCAAGGAAATACGGAGTGAGGATACATCTTGTCATTACAAGTTTTACAAAAGATGATATTTTGGATCTTCTTGGAAGTGCGGCACAGAAAAATACTTTTTTCAATGCAGTGTGGGATAAAGTCAAAGATGATAAAGCTGACGGTGTCAATATAGATTTTGAAGCTTTCGGCAAGGTTGAGCCGAGAACTCTTCTTACAAATTTTTTCAATGAACTTGCTCAGTTTTTAAAATCAAAAAAGAGTGACATAATAGTATCTGCCGCAATGCCCGCCGTTGACTGGTCAGACAACTGGGATTTAGCCGGAATGACCGACATGGATTATTTTTTCATGATGCTTTACGATTATCATTGGCGTGGTGGAGAGCCGGGACCTGTTGCACCTTTTTACAGGGAAAGTCCCTGGCCTTCATGGGCAAGATCAGTTACAAGATCGATCAGTGACTATATTTCTGCAAACGGTGATGCCATTAAAAATAAGCTCATAGCCGGTTATCCCTATTATGGACTTAAATGGAAAACAACAGACAACTCCATTCCCGGAACAAAAGTGGAAAATGCTGTTTCAGCCGTTTATGACAGAGTTTATTCCGATTACTCTTCTGTAACATCTTTGTGGGATAATGGTTCACAGACACCCTATAAAATTTGGCAGGAAGGTTCCACTTGGTATCAGCTCTGGTATGATAATGCAGAATCTCTCGGTATGAAATTTGATCTTGTCAACACAAATGACCTTGCAGGAAGCGGAATGTGGGCACTTAATTACGATGTTTCAAAAGATGATCTGTGGAAAGAGCTGGCAAAATATTTTGTAAATGACAGATCCGGGTCATTTCTTGAGCCTGTCAAAGTCGAAATCTTTCCCTTTATTTATGATGGAGATACTTATAAATATGTTTCTTATGAACTTGATTCTTATAGTTGCAGTCCTGATCAAAATTATCCCGGACCCGAAATAATATTTGAAGTTGAACTTTTAAGCAGTGGTGTTTTGACTGCCGCTTTATCAAAAGGTTACGGCAAATCAGGGGAGAGAGAAGAGCATGATATATTTCTTCTTTCTCACGAAAATAAAGAGTGCCTTTCAGGAAACTCGAAAGAAATATCGGTTCACCTTGAAGCCGGGAAATATTATATCTCAGTTGACTCGAAAGTTAATGAAAATGTCCACAAAGGTGGCCCGTTTACTTTGGAAATGGATTTTATTTCTGATGATCCTGTTGAAGAAAATGATCATGATTATGAAGATTGCGAAGATGACCCTCAGGAAAATTTTGATAAAGATCAAGAAATTGATGATGAAGATGTTACTAAAGATGATGATAATGGGGATGAAGAATATCCCGATATTGATCATGATGACTGTGTTTATGAAGGAACTGAGTATGAACATGATGAAATTTTTGAAAAAGGGGATGGATGCAATGTCTGCCACTGTTATAATGGAAGTGTTGTATGCTCTGAAAAACCGTGTCCTGAAAATAAAAAGAGCAAAGGGTGTTCAATTACGGTTTTATAAGATGATCGGTTTATCAAGGCTTGCAAAAATTTTTCTTTCTGTCGGTGTTCTTGCAGTTTGTTCTGTTTCCTGTACGACTGAACTTAACATAACCGGAAAAATGTCTGAAAACTATATTGTTTCTCGAGGAGCACTCTTTTTAACATACCAAAACAACAATGACCGTTTTATTCGTGCTATCGGGTTGGATCCCCTCACAACAAAATGGGAAAAAAACATTGTAAACTTATCTGACGATGCTGTTTTCAGACTTTACGGAGACCATATTGTCTCTAACTGCAGGAGTGGAGAAGTATGTTTTTTTTCAAGAGAAAACGGCAATGAAACTTTTTCTTTTCCCTCTTCATTAAAAATAAAAAAGGGGTATAAGGGT
>SLGQ01000059.1 GCA_007136595.1 Candidatus Sumerlaeota bacterium
AAATTATTTATTCTTTTGATGTAAAGAGTTTTCTTAAATATCCTTTCCCGCAACATATCGAATTTATAGATCTCCAGATCGCATATTTCTGTCATGACAGCGGCAGGCATAGTTATTCAGCAAATGATATCGCTTCAAAAATAGGTTTTTATCCTGAAGAATTTTCTGAAACAGGACAGTGGTTTTCTTTTCTTTCAATGTTAAAAGATGTGATCGATGAAAAAGAGGAAGATAAGTCACATTTAATAAGAAAGATAGAAATGCCCAACCTTGAAGTTATAAAAAGCATGGAAAGATCGGGGATAAAAGTTGACCTGGACAAATTGAGGTCATTAAGAGAAGAGTTCAACGGTAAAATAGAACATCTCAAAGAGGAGATCACTGTTTACGCAGGAAATGACTTTAATCCTAACTCTCCCAAGCAGCTTGGAGAAGTGCTGTTTGAAAAACTGCAACTTCCTTCAGGAAGAAAAACCAAAAGCGGCTACAGCACGGGACATGATGTGCTTGAAAGTTTAGCTTCAATGGATATCCATCCACTTCCCGGGCTTATAATCAAGCATCGTGAATATGCTAAACTTGTTTCAACATATATTGATCCCATACTTGAAAAAACAGACAAAGATGGCAGATTGAGAACAACTTTCATAGTTACGCATGCAGCGACTGGAAGATTGGCAAGCAGAGATCCCAATTTGCAGAATATTCCGGTAAGAACGGAAGAAGGGAAAAGAATAAGGGAAGTGTTTACAGCTTCAGATGGAAAAAGCCTGGTATCTCTCGACTACAGTCAGATAGAGTTGAGAATACTCGCTTCATTAAGTAAGGACAAGGAACTTGTGGATGCTTTCAGGAAAGGGGAAGACATTCATAACCTCACTGCCTGTGCAATTTTCAACACTCTTCCTTTCATGGTTGATGAAAACATGAGAAGACAGGCGAAAGCTGTCAATTTCGGGATCATTTACGGGATGCAGGCTTTTAAGCTTTCTCAGGATACCGGTGTTGATATTGCTTTTGCCAGACAATATATTGAAAAATATTTTGCTTTTTATCCGGGGGTAAAAAAATTTCTTGATGATATTGTTCATAATGCCAAGGAAAAAGGGTTCGTCGAAACAGTGATGGGAAGAAGAAGATATATTCCAGAATTGAGACATTCAAACAAAAACATCATACGGTCAGGTGAGAGGATGGCTATAAATTCCGTTATTCAGGGATCTGCCGCCGATATTATAAAAATAGGGACGATAGCTGTTCATAACCTGCTGAAAAAAGAGTGTCCTTCTGCAAATATTTTGCTTCAGATACATGATGAACTTATACTTGAAATTCCTGCGGATAAACTTGAAGTGACAGAAAAGTGTGTGGAAGAAATGGTTGGAGCCGCAAATATTTTAGATGTTCCAGTCAGTGTTAATTTCTCATCCGGTATTAACTGGGGAGAGCTTAAATAGTTATTTGTGTGTGGTTTAATAAGTAAAAACTTGAAATATAGTTCAGAGGTGATATATTTCAACGATGTTATAAGGAATTGTTCAGTTTCGGAGGAGGAAGCTCATGCGTTACTTTTTATTTTTGATCGTATTTGTTTTATGTTTTTCTCTTGCCGGGCAGGAACCCTCTTTGGTTCCCATTGCACCGGAAAGTAACGAGGAAGAAAAGAAGGAAGATTATCAGGATGTTTATCAGCAGTATCTTCAGAAGTATAATCAACCGGTAGAGCAGAAGGCGGAGGCTCCCGCAGAAGCAGCAGAAGAAGAGGAGGAAGAGGAAGAAGAGGAAGAAGAGGAGGAAAAAGAAGCTGTTGCTGAAGCTGAAGAAGAAGTGAAAGAAGAAAAGCCTGAAAAAGTTGAAAAGGTAGTTGCGAAACCTAAGAAAGAAAGAGCACCGAGGGTTAAAAAAGAAGTTGTTCCGCTTGAACCATTTGTTACAAACCCCTATTTTTCAATAACATCTTTCGGTTCTTTTTATAACGGGGTATATCTTTTTGGAGATAAAACTCTTTCTTCAAGCTGGAGATTCGGACTTGATAATGCCATCCTTGACCTTAAAGGTGGAGACAGGATGTTCAACGGAAGGTTGCTTGTTGACTTTGCAAAAGGTTTAAAAACCGACAAAGTAGTTGCCATCAACTATGGCCATGACAGCACTGTTCCAACAGATGCCACCAATCCCGTAGAATTCAATGTTACCCCGGATCAGCCTAACGCCATTGATATACTTGAAGACATTTCTTTCAACATGAAACATCCCACTTACCGTAACAATGGTTTCGGTATGGATATAAATGCTCAGGTTGGTAAATTTAACATGCCTTTCGGACTTGAAACACTTTATGATCACGAGGATACATTTTATAACAAATCATATCTCCATTCACATTTTTTAGGTGGCGGATTTAATGATCTCGGACTTTCTCTGGGGATTGATTTTCTCCTTTCAAATGAAATGAATCTTGCTCTTACGGCATTTGTTTTTAACGGAACGAACAAAGTTATGCTTGATGGAGAGAACTATTTTCAGGATCCGGCGTTCGGATTTGATCTGAGATATGGATTGAAAAGTGATTTTTATTTGAATGCAGCATTTTCTTTGATAATTGGAAGTGCTTATCATGATTACAGCGATGTTAAAGACGGAATTCTTGATACCACCAACAATACACATCTTAATCAGCAGGAGCAGACTCCTGAGATCAATGGACAAAAGAATCTTATATTGAAAGATAATGGAAGAAATGACTATGCTTTGAACAAGAAAAACACCATCTTTTCAATTGCCGCAGATCTTGGATACAATGTCAATGAAAATGTTGCGATCGGTTTGGCTGCCCAGTTTGCCATGTCAAACAGAGCAATTTTCAATCCGAGAAGAATTGATGAAAACGGCAACACTCAATACGGCGGAGATGATCTCCGTTTTATCCGGGATGGAAGTGACAATTTCTGGGGCAGCAGCTCATATACTTCTTTCGGTTTTTATGCAGCTCCTTACGCAAAACTTCACATGTTCGATATCCTTGCAAGGTTAAGTTACAATAAGGCACCTTTCCTTTATGACTTCCTTGAAGACAGCAACAACTCTACACTTGCAATGGATGTCAATGTCGTATGGAACTTTTCTGATTATGCCGGTCTCGGACTTTTTTGGAGATTTGCAAAAGAAACTAAGTGGAAATATGACAGAGATTATAATACTCTTTACGGACTTCAGCCCTATGAATACATAAAAGATGTTTTCTACCACAACAAGATAATGCTCAACCTTGAAGTAAAATATGATTTTTTGTGGGAAAAGGCAAAAGCCGAGTAATTGATCAGATATCTTCTTCTGTAATCCGTCTATAGATCGTTCTTTGGGAAACATCCAGAAGTTCAGCAGCTTTATTTTTGTTGCCGCCTGAAAGCTTCAAAGCTTTCAAAATAACTTCTTTTTCAATTTCTTTCATTGTTTTTTCGCCGATTCTGAAAGAAAGCAGGGGAGATATATCGTCAGCTTGATCCGTTTTAAGGGCCGGCTCTCCTGTTTTTAAGATATTTTTTCCCCCTGAAAGAATAAATCTTGCCATATAGTTTTCAAGCTCTCTTATATTCCCTTCCCAATCTTTTTTGGATAAAGCTTTAATTGTTTCTTTATCAGGAACAATAAGAGGCTTTTTATATTGTTTGCTCAGTTTTTCTGCGAAATGATTGATAAGTACAGGGATATCTTCTCTTCTTTCTCTTAACGGAGGAATAACAAGAGGGAAAACGAATAATCTGTAGTAAAGATCATTCCTGAATTCACCTTTGTCAGTTTCTTTTTTAAGGTCTTTGTTCGTTGCCGCTATGACTCGCACATCTGCTTTTACAGGAACTGAGCTGCCAACCGGAAGATATTCTTTAGATTGAAGAAACCTTAAAAGTTTAGACTGAAGACTGAGTGGCATCTCCCCGATCTCATCAATAAAAAGAGTACCACCCTGAGCAGTTCCGATGTATCCCGGATTATTCCTGTCGGCACCGGTAAAAGCCCCCTTTTTATATCCGAAAAGTTCTGCCTCCATAAGACTTTCACTTACAGCGGCAGCATTAAAAGCTACGAAAGGTTTTCCTGCACGGTTGCTTTCTCTTAAAACATGTCTGGCAAGAAGCTCTTTTCCTGTTCCGCTTTCACCGATGATCAGAACAGTTTCATCTGTTTTAGCGATCTCTGCGGCACTTTCAAGAAGTTTTTCAATTGAAGAACTCATATAAACCATTTTGTAACTGTCTGTTCTGATGTACTCTATTTCATTTCTGAGTCTTTTGTTTTCTTCCAAAATAGATGCTGTTTCAATCGCTTTTTGAGCCTGCTGTATAAGAACTTTGAAGTTTACAGGTTTTGTAAGAAAATTGTACGCCCCTTTTTGCATTGCTTCAACAGCAACCTCTACATTCCCGTAGGCAGTTATCATAATAACAGGTGTATCCAGTCCTATATCCTTTACTGTTTCCAGAATATTTATCCCGTCAAACCCGCCGGGCAATGCGAGATCGGTAATAATAAGAGACAACTCATTTTCAAACTCTTTTACTATTTTAAGTCCTTCAACGGCATCTCCTGCCGTTAAAACAGTAAATCCGGCTCTGGAAAGAATAAGCTGCATTGTATCAAGTAAAGACCTTTCATCGTCGATAACTAAAATCTTCTGATTCATCGCCACCTCTTTTTTAAACTTCAAACATTTGATTCTAGCAATTAAAATGAATCTCTGCAAGTGATTTCTTGAAAACATTGAGTTTAGGATTATAATAGTTGTGAACTATTCTTTGGGAGTTAAATTATGAAAAGGATTATTTTTGCATTATTGGCTGTTTTTTTCTTTTCCGGATGTGACATATCATCAAATGACATTGAGCTTAAAGTCAGTGTTGTTTTTTCCGAAGGGGTAACTTGCAGAACATATCTGGCTGATAGATTTGAAATTGTTCTTTTTGACTCCAACCAGAAAAGAACGGCTACCAAAACATTTAAATGTGATTCAGATGTTTCAACATTTTCTATTTTTGTTCCCAAAGAAAAATATTATCTAATAGTTGCATTGAAAGACAAAGCAGGGAACAATAAAAGTTACGGTTCAGGATTTGTAGATGCCACTTCGTCAGATGTCGGTGTTGAGATAGAGATGGAGGAATATAAAGGGGGGCTCACTTTTGAGTGGGGAACATCTTTCTGTAACAGATATGGAGTCGGCTTGCTGAGATTTACTCTTGAAAATGAAGATGAAGGTGTAGTTTCAACTATCATCTGGGGCAAAGAAGAAGAGTTGAAAGAATATGAAATGAACTGTGGATCGGGATATCTTGAAATAGTCAACATACCTTCCGGAATGTACTCGGCTTCAGTTAAGGCCTATAGAGACAGTTCTTCAAAAAGAGAGCGGATGAAGTTCAATATCGATGAATTCAAACTTACAACCGGACAGCAGTCGATTTTAGAAATAGATGACCATAAAGAGATCGTTGTTTCAGATGTTACTGTAAAATGGGATTTTGACAGCAGAAGCATCCCCGGCTGTTCTTCAACTGACATAGCAAAAATAATTACTCAAATATCATCAGGAAGTCTTAATGAAACAATTGAAGGGGAGTGTTCCGATTCAGATAAGAGCTTTGATTTTTTTGATATTTCAGCAGGAAATTATGACATTAATGTGCAGGGGGTTGATTCTTCCGGCAAAGTAATATTTTCAGGGTCAAAGACAGAAAGGGTTGAAGTGGGAAAAATAGGAAGTGATGCAATAGTATTTGAAGTATATATTGTAGAAGAATAATTACTATCAGTTTTTTTGGAGTGTTCCATGTTAACAAAAGAACAGCGTGATGAACTAAGAGCAAGTCTTCTGGAAGAGCTCGCCATTATCGAGGAAAGGAATCGCGAGATCGTTGCAGAGATGGAGCAATCGGATGGCGGAGACACTTTTCATGGTGACGAAGCAGATCAGGCTACACTTCTTGAGCAGAGAAGCAGGATGCTCAGGCTGAGGGACAGGGACAGAAAACTTATTAATAAAATAAGGAAAACTCTTCAGCTTATTGATACTGATGATTATGGTTCATGTGAATCCTGCGGGATAGAGATCTCTTTTGAGCGGTTGAAAATGAGACCTGTTGCAACTCTTTGCATTGAATGTAAAAAAGAGCAGGAAGAAAGAGAAGACAGAGATAAGATGTTTAAGGTGAGATAGTTTAAGTTTTCTTGTAGGTGGTGGTTAAAGTGATTAAGTCATTAATGTTATTTGTTGTTTTTGCTTCAGTTTCAGCTTTTTTGTCCCCTGATCAAATAGTAAAAGATATGATCAATGCGGTCTATATTCCTGAAACAACGATAGAAATAGAAGGAGTTGATCATGACGGGACACCTTATTCTCTGAGATATAACAGAAAAACCGGTATTCTTACCGAAATCATTGATGAAACGGAAAAAGATATCCCCGGAGATGAAATCGAACCCTTTTTAAGATTGTTCTTCTTTAAAGCAGATCACAATAAACCTGAGAGTTTTCAGGTTGTTTTAAAAGATATGGTCAATATGTTCGAAAAGCTCAATATTGACAAAGAAAAGCGGGCATTTTCTGTTTCCGAAGCTGATGGCAGAATAACGGTAGCGATAGGAAAATCGAAAAGATTTGAGAAGACCGATAATATACAGTTTTACAGAGATACCAACCTCCCGGCTTCTTTGGAAACGGGAGACCGGAAAATATTGTTCTCGCAGTATCATAAAAGTGTTCTTCCCCTTGTTTTTCCCGGTCGGATAGATATTTTTAAAGATGGCGAACTTTCAAGCTCAGTTTTTTTCCTCAGAGAAGAATACAGACAGTAATTTTATCCCGGGGATATTTTAGCTATGATTTATGCAAATGTTCTTATACCCAGACATGAAAATATGACATTTATATATTCTGTTCCCCGGTTTTTAGAGTTAAAAGAAGGGGATGTGGTTGAGATTGAGCTTCGTAAAGTTAAAATATGGGGACTGGTAGAATCTTTTTCTGATAAACTTCCGGAAGGTGTTAAAGAAAAGTCAATAAAGCCGGTATTAGGTAAAATAATAGAAACTTCAATATTTTCAAGTCCCCCCCAAACCACTTTTTTAAAGTGGGTTGCAGAATATTACCGTTATCCTTTCAATAAAATTGTAAAGCAGGTGTTTTCTCCTCTTATTAACAGTAAAAATGAGTTGTGCGGTGAATCTGATCCGATGAAACATCTTTCGTCTGTTGTTAAATACAACGGCATCGAAAAAATTGATTTGAATAAAGATCAGAAAAAAGCAATTGATTCAATTAAGTCGAGGTGGGCGGAAAAGAACTTTGTCCCTACCCTTGTTTATGGGGTTACAGGAAGCGGGAAAAGTGAAGTTTTTGCCGAACTGAGCAGAGAAGTGATAAAATCAGGCAGGCAGGTGCTGTATCTTGTTCCGGAAATCGGACTTACAAATCAGGCAATGATCCATTTAATAAAAAGAGTGGGCTATTCAGGAGTGATACTTCACAGCTTTATGTCCCCTAAAAAAAGGTTTTCCTCTCTTTATTCCGCCATGCACAGACAAGCTGGATTAATTGTCGGAACAAGATCATCCATCCTTTATCCTTTTATTGAGCCGGGACTTATAATTGTTGATGAAGAGCACGACTCAAGTTACAAAAACTTTGAAGCTCCTTATTATCATGCAAGAGATGCCGCCATAATGAAAGCTTCACTTTTGAATATCCCGGTGATCCTTGGAAGTGCAACACCTTCTTCAGATTCATGGCTGAATGTGTTGAACGGGAAATATCAAATAGAAACTCTTCCCCAAAGGGCAAACGGGAAACCTCTGCCGGAAATCAAGCAGTTTAAATTCAAAGGGGAGCTTTATATCCCGTCAAATCTGGTTGATTTTATCAGAAACTCTGTCAAAAAAAATGAGCAAACACTTTTCTTCCTTAACAGAAGAGGGTTTGCCACATTTCCGGTATGTTCAGAATGTAATGAACCAGTGACCTGTCCGAACTGTTCTACGGCACTGGTTTTTCATAAAAAGAAAAACAGGCTTGTATGTCATCACTGTTCCTTTAATAAAGCGACCGAAATATGTGACAACTGTAAAAACGAAGGACTTCAGTTTGAAGGAATAGGTATAGAAAAATTAAAAGAAGCACTTGAGCAATATTTCCCGGGGACGGAGATACTTTCTTTTGACAAAGATTCTTTAAGTACCCCTTCATTGTTTGAAAAAGCGGTTAAATCAATATCTGACGGGAAGCAACATATTATAGTTGGAACAGTTATGATATCAAAGGGACACAACTTTCCTGATCTTAGAAATGTCGTAATTAAACATGCCGATTACTTGTTGAGTTTCAGAGATGCCAGAGCTGCGGAAAAGTGTTTCCAGATAATTACTCAAGTTGCAGGAAGAGCAGGAAGGTTCGATGAATCAGGTTCTGTCTGGGCTGAAACATTAAGTCCGGAACACTATATCTGGAAGTATGTTCCCACTCATGATTATCCCGGTTTTATGAAGGAAGAGCTTTCCTGGAGAAAACAACTCATGCTGCCCCCCTATACCAGAATGACAATTGTAAAAATTGTCGGATCTGCAGAAAAAAAAGTAAAAGAAGATGCTTTGTCGGTATATGAAAGGTTTGAGCAGATCAGGGAGAAAAAGAATATAGAAAACATTGTGATCTATCCACCTGAAGAACCGCCATTGTCAAAAGTCAGAAATAAATTCAGAATGAATATTACGATAATTTCTCCAAAAACGGTAAAAGGACAGAAAAATCTTCATCTGTTTCTGGATTCTGTTCCCTGTTTGAAGGGATCCTCCATTTTATATGACATAGATGCAATAAACGAAACATGAAGTTTGACTACGCAGAAATAATTTCTTCAATTCCGATTTGTTTTAATCAGGATATCTCAATTACTGAACGCGGAGATATTATTGTTTCTATAGGCAAATCTGCCTGCTTTATGTATGAAAAATATTGCGGGGAATTCCCCGAAGCAAAAGAAAAAAAAGCTCTTCTCATAGTGCCTGAAAATATAAGCTGCAGTGATTTACCAGTAAATTGTACAGTTGTTTTTTCCACACATCCTTTAATGAGCGAAAAGAGTTTTATAGCGGCACAAAAACTTTTCAGGTTCATAAATGAAAATAAACCTTCTTCTGTCACCGTTCTTCTAAGTGGAGGAAGCAGTTCTCTTATTGAACATTCCGCTGATCCTGAATTTACAATTGAAGTTAACAGAGATCTTCTTTATAGCGGTCTTGATATAGTTTCCATGAACAAAGAAAGGATAAAACACTCCCTTGTAAAGGGCGGAAAGTTTGCTGAAATGTATCCTGGAATATATTTCAATGTTTTTGTGATGTCAGATATTCCTTTCAATGGAGGTGAATATTTTGCAGGAAGTATGCCTTTTTATAAAAACGGGTTAAAAAACTGCACACTTCAAAAATGTGCTGACAGTGATACTTTGCATGACCATCTCATAAAAAAAATTGATGCTCTACGAAAACCCGGAACCATCTCTGTAAGGAAATTTAATGGAAGTGTAAATGAGCTTTATGAAGTTATAAAAAAGCATATCCTGCAATGCAGTTCAAACATGATAGTTACCGGTGAACCGTCTATAAAAATAGAACTTGAAAAAAGGAAGGGGGTTGGAGGGAGGATGAGCCACCTTGCTTTGATGCTTCTTCCATTTATTGATGAGTCAACTTCCCTTTATGCTTTTTCATCTGACGGGATAGATGGAAATTCTTTTTGTGCCGGTGTTGCAATTGAAAAAGGTTTGAAAGAATATGATGGAAATGTCTATGAAAAAGCTTTGGAAGATTTTAATTCAGCAAACTTTTTTATGGATGCCGGTTGCATTGTCAAAACGGGATATACCGGTCTCAACTTAAACGATTTCATTTTAGTGATCAAACATTGATAAAAAAAACCGCCCATAAAGGGCGGTTTTAATATTTCATTGAACCGGGATTTTATCGGATCAGTAGCAGTATCCCTGTACACAAGGCATACCTGAACAACATTCGCTTACACCGGCAACACACTGCTGACCTGCCGGAACACAAGCTGTCGCACTGATAAGAACACCTGAACATTTAGATCCACCGGGACCTGTTTTTTCAGTACATATAAATTCACCGGATTTACATTCCCAGCATACAGGATATGTTTCGTGTGAATTCAATGTAGGGCAGTTATCAGTAGTTGTACTGCAAACAGCAGGAATACATTTTGCACCGTCATAAACCTGTCCTTGAGGGCAAAGACCGCAAACACCGGGAGAAGGTTCCTGAAGACATTTGAGTCCCTGAAGTCCTCTCTCTGCATAACAGCAACCTGTCGGGCATTTAGTTTCATTACAAGCCTGCATTGATCCAAAGACATTAAGACATCTTGCAAGTTGTTTATTGCATCTGAGCCCCTGACTCATCTGACAGTCGTCATCATCGGAACATCCTTTTATACATTTTCCGCCACTGCAGATTATACATTTTCCACACTCATTGTCAGTTGTGCACTGCTTCCCGATGTTTTCGGTGTCGCAATCATCGTCAACAGGACCAGGGTCAGTATCAGGATCAGGTTTAGGCTCAGGATCCTTATCATTTTGTTCACCGCCACCGTTGTTGTCATCAGGTATGTTTACCTCATCGTTTGTTTCATCGCCAGGATCAACAGCCACAGGTGGAGGATCCTCTCCACAGCTGGAAATAATAAAGGCAAAACATGCGATGAGTAGCAGTGTGATAAAATTTCTCATTTTGTAACCTCCGGATTATAAAAAAACCATAATTTCAAACCATCCACCAAAGCCTGACTACAAATATAGTCCATTTAACTTATTTTTCAACAAAAATAAGCCAAAAAAACGAAATAATCTGGTTAAACAGGTCAAAAACCTGAAAACCCCTGCAATTTCTTTAACGAAATGGAGATGGTTAAAGTTGTTTTTTTTTGAAAAGAAAATTATAAAAACTCAAGAATTGATTGCACTACGAAATTAATTTCTTTCATTTCAAGGTGTTCTCCAATCGGTAAAGAGAGGATGAGAGGTGAA
>SLGQ01000243.1 GCA_007136595.1 Candidatus Sumerlaeota bacterium
GAGGAACAGACAATTTATCAATATCTTTCAGCTATACATGACAGTGTCATTCTTAAAGATGTTATTAAAAGAAATAATATCAGGGATGTCGCTCTCCTTGAGAAGATAATTCAGTTTGTTTATGACAATATCGGCAACATTTTTTCTGCAAGAAAAGTCGCGGAATATTTTAAAAATGAAAGACGGGCTGTGGGACATGAAACTGTTCTTAACTATTTGAATTATCTTGACTGCGCATTTATAATTAAAAAAATTCCCCGTTTTGATCTTAAAGGTAAAAGAATCCTCGAAATAAATGAGAAGCATTATGCTCAAGACCTTGGCTTGAGACACGCTCTTCTGGGGTACAAAGAAAAAGACATCAATGCATATCTTGAAAACATCGTTTTAAATGAACTTATCTATCGGGGATACAATGTAAATATAGGGAAGTTGGATGACTACGAAGTTGATTTTGTTGCAACAAAAAGAAATGAAAAACTTTATATTCAGGTATCATATCTTCTCAATAGCGAAAAAGTTAGAGAGAGAGAACACCGCCCCTTTTATATGATCAATGACAACTATCCGAAATATCTTCTTACACTTGATGAAATACCTGAAAGCACCGATGACGGAATAATCAGAAAATATCTCCCATCATGGCTTATTGAAAAGTCTGTTTGAAGTTGATCACAGGCAGTTTTTCTTCCCAAAAGAAATACTTTTCCATATAATTAACTGTTATTGTTTTTTCAGGGGTTTTCAATGAAAGTGTTTTTTTTGTTTTTCGTGTGTTCACTTATTTTGGGTTGCGCAGGAATACCTGATGGAATATCGCCTGTTGATAACTTTGAGCTGAACAGGTATCTTGGGAAATGGTATGAAATTGCACGCCTTGACCACTCTTTCGAAAGAGGTCTTTCAGAAGTGACAGCCGAATATTCACTTAGAGATGACGGAAGGGTAACGGTAAACAACAGGGGCTATCTTAAACAAAAAGATAAATGGAAAGAGGCAAAAGGAATAGCCAAAATCGGTCGCAACAAAGATGAAGGTTATTTCAAAGTCTCTTTTTTCAGACCGTTCTACTCATCATACATAATCTTTGAGCTTGATGAAAACTATCAGTACGCTTTTATTTCAGGACCTTCAACATCTTATCTGTGGCTCCTTTCAAGAACCCCCGGAATTGATGAAAAAATTAAAGAGAAATTCATCAAAAAAGCAAAAGAGCTCGGTTTTGACACTGACAGCCTGATATTTGTGGAACACACCGGAAAAACTGAAAACATCGAAAAATAATTGCAAAGCCACTCATAAACCATTAACTTATATCAACTCTTAAGGGAGATTGACGGATGAAGGTGCTTGTTGCAGGTTCGGGCAAGGTTGGAACAGCTTTAAAGAGTTTTTTTAACGGGTCGGGAATTTCTTTTAAAGAGTATTTAAAAGATAGTGAACCGGATGGAGATATCATTTTTCTTGCAATTTCAGATTTTGTTGTGGCACAGGCAGTTAAAGATATCACATCGAAAAACAGTTTGATAAAAATAGTCCAGTTTACTCCTGCCATTGAGATAGCTCACGAAAACCAGTTTATTCTTCATCCTTATGCTTCAATTACAAAAGAAACTGATATTTCAGAAATTTTCTTCTCACTGTGGGGAAAGCAGGATACGGTTTTAGAAACGATCCTTGATCATTGCCGGCTCAACTTTTTCTATGCAGGTTTTTCCCCTACGCCCGGATACCACACTTCTGCGGTAATTTCAGGCAACTTTACACAATATTTTGTTCTTGCGGCAAAAAAGATCCTTAAAGATGAAGGTTTTTCAGATGAACAAAGTTCAAAACTCATAAAACAACTGATACTCACATCTATTGACAACTCTCTTTCAGGAGGCGTTGAAAAAATTACAGGTCCTGCATCAAGAGGAGATGATGTCACAATTGAAAAGGAAACAGCTTTTCTCGAATTAAAAAACAAAGAAATGTCAAATATTTTCATGCAGATAAACAAACTGATATCAGAGGCGGTAAAAAGTGGGGATATATTCTGAAAACCGGGTTCTTGACAGTTTCACAGAAACTGCTTACGCAACTCTTCTTAAGAAAGGCTACATTGTTGAACCTGAATCTTTCAAAGAAATAAATTACGGCATATCATTCAAGGTAAATTGTGCCGAAAAGAAAAAAAGTGTTTCTGTCACCATCTACCATACGGAAAAAAACGGGTTTTCTTTTGTTACTCCCGACAAAGAAATAAAAGCCATACTCCAGCTTCTCGTTGCAGATACAGGGACAGCAGGGTGTGATGAAGCGGGAAAAGGAGATTTTTTCGGTCCTCTTGTTACAGCAAGTTTTGTTCTTGGAGAAAAAGAAACACCTGTCCTGAAACTTGGCATCAAAGACAGCAAGAAGATGAAAACAGATGAAATTATGAATGTTTATAAAACGATCTCCAGAGATTATCCCGACTCTTTTTCCGTTGTAAAAATTATGCCTGAAAGATACAACACTTTTTACACAGACTTGGCAAAACAAGGGAAAAATCTGAACGATATGCTTACATGGGCTCACTCAAAGGCACTTTCATCACTGAGTGAAAAAAGGAATGATATCAAAAAAGTTGTGGTTGACCGGTTCACACAAAACCGCTATCTTCTTGATAAAATTTCTTCTTCTTCAAAAACGGCTCCCGTTGAATTCATGACAAGAGCCGAATCAATACCGTCAGTTGCGATAGCATCCATAATTGCAAGAGCTGAATATTTAAATTCGCTGAAACATATTTCGGAAACTGTTCTGGAAGAAAAGTTTAAACTCATTTCCGGAAGCGGCACGGCATCAGACATCCTCCTTAAAGATATAATTGACAGCTTCGGTGAAAATGTTGCTCAAAAAATATGCAAAACCCATTTTTTTAACTACTCAAAGTTATGCGTCAAAAACAGCGAAACCGATTAAACCTTAATATTTTCCCTGTCCCCCTTTTTTTTATGCAGAAATAATTGACTTAACAAAGTAACAAAACTATTATGTTGTGTTAATGTTTTTTCCTTGATTTGTTGATATACTCTGAGTGTGATAATGGATAAAGCTGATTACAAGCTTCCAAGACTTTATGGCAAATACTTTCTGCTTGAACTTATTAATGTAGGTGGTATGGCAGAAGTTTTTAAAGCCAAAATGTTCGGTGTTGAAGGCTTTGAGAAAATAGTAGCCATCAAAAAAATTCTTCCGGAAATTGCAGAAGATAAAGAATTCATACGGATGTTCATTGATGAAGCCAAAATTGCAGTAAGACTTCAACATCCTAACATTGTTCAAATCCTTGAGCTGGGCAAAATTGAAGATTCCTATTTCATTGCAATGGAACTTGTAAACGGGAAAGACCTTAAAACCATCAGAAAAAGGATGAAGCGGGTCGATCTTCTTATGCCTCCTGAACAAAGTGCTTTTGCCATATCTCAGGTGTGTGACGGTCTTGACTATGCACACAGAAAATGTGACGAAAAAATGAATTCTCTCAACATTGTTCACAGGGATATTTCTCCCCAAAACATTATCATAAGCTATGAAGGAACCGTCAAACTCATCGACTTCGGAATTGCAAAGGCAAAAAGTAAGTCAACGAAAACACAGGCGGGAATGCTTAAAGGAAAATTCAGCTATATGTCTCCGGAGCAGGTAAGCGGACAACCTATTGACAGACGGAGCGATATTTTTTCCATTGGGGTTGTATTTTTTGAAATGCTTACAGGAAAAAGACTTTTTCTCGGCAAAAATGATGTTGAAACTCTTGAAAAAATAAGGAAAGCCGAAGTTCCGCCTCCAAGTGTATTTAACAGTCTTGTTCCTCCTGAACTTGACAGAATAGTTTTGAAATCTCTTGCAAAAGACAGAGATGAAAGATATCAGTGGGCAAGCGAACTTGCAGAAGATCTCAAAAAATTCAGCTATACTACCGATCAGCAGTTTTCAAGACAGGATATGATGAATTTCATGAGCGAATTTTTTGCTGATGAACTGGAAGAAGAAACTGCAAAACTTGAAGAGTATGAAAAGATCAAAAAACCGAGCGATGCTGAGGTTGAACAATCTTACAGACCTTCTCCAAAGTCCGGAACAAGAACTGAAACAAGAGTAACTCCAACTGATTCCAGTGAAGTTGACATAGAATCTTTATCTACCGGACGCTTTAAAAAAGTGGCTTTGTTTTTTGCCGTTGTTTTAATAATAGGATCTGCCATATTTGCGGGGATCCATCTGATGAACATGCAGTCTGACTCAATAACTCTTCTGCTTGATTCTTCGGTTGAAAACACTACTGTCACCTTTAATCAGGATACGCCATATCAAAAACAGTGTGAAACCCCCTGCCGCATGGAAAGTATCCGCTCCGGAAATCATCAGTTGATATTTGAAAAAGAGGGATTTATCACTCAATACCGGAACATTAATTTAAGCAAAGACCAGAAAACCCACAGAGAAGTGGCTCAAATGCTTAAAGTCGGTGACAAAATCGGAATGATGATGGTTATTTCGGATCCTGACGGAGCAGATATTTTTATAAACGGCGAAAGAACAGGCAAAAAGACACCTTCTGTAATTGATAAAGTTCCTGTGGGCGTTGAAGTAACTGTCAGTGTTGAAAAAAAGGGATATGAAACTTCTGAACAAACTGTAGGTCCGATACTTACCGGTGCGGGAACATCTCAAACCATTAACTTTTATCTCCGGGAACAACAACGGGGGAGAGCTGCTGCAAAATCTACTGCCGCCGCAAGCCGTCAAGCAAAGATAGATAAAGCTGCTCAGGAAAAAGCGGCAGAAGGTTATATAAGCATCAACAGCAGACCTTGGACAAATGTGTATATAAACGGAACTTTTATACAGGCTACGCCCATTATAAGACATCCGCTAAGACCCGGTAAACACAAGATACAATTCAGAAATTCCCAGTTTAAAATTGACAGGACTTTTCCTGTTGAGATCAAATCAGGCGAACATCAGAGGATGATACAAAATTTCTGATAACAGCTCTGTTTTAATAATTCTAATAAAATAAAGAATATTTACTTGATAATTAAATTATGCGTGCATATACTTTTGCAAGATACGGCTCTTTATACAAACGATTTTGGCGTTTTATCAATTTTCATCTTTGATGAGGTAAATTAAATGGTCTCAAAAAGCAAACCAAATGAAGCCGAAAAAGAACAACCTGTAACTGTTAACGGAAACGGTGGCGATCTTGGAGTTGACGGCAAGAAAAAATTCAGATTGAGCTCAACTACGTCCATTTTGAGGAAATCGGTCACCCTTGAAATTGCCGCTAAAGCTAAGCAAATGAATGCAAGAGGTCTCAATGTTATCTCTTTTTCTGCCGGAGAACCCGATTTCGATACACCTAAAGCCATTAAAGAGGCTGCAAAAAGAGCAATCGATGCCGGACACACAAAATATACTGATTCTTCCGGTATTGCAGAGCTCAAATGTGCCATAAGGCAAAAATTCATGAGAGAAAACAATCTTCACTACGACGAAGGAAACATCATTGTCACTTCCGGTGCCAAATATTCCATATTTGCAGTTTTAAGTGCAGTGATCAGTCTTGGAGATGAAGTTATAGTTCCGGTTCCATACTGGGTAAGTTACCCGAGTTTGATCAAGCTCGCCGGAGGAGTTCCTGTAAATGTATATCCTGATGAAAACCGTGGATTCAGACTCACACTTGAAGATATAAAAAAGGTTCTTACAGACAAAACAAAAGCTGTGATAATCAATTCTCCGAACAACCCCACAGGTGCAGTTTATACTCTTAAAGACCTCGAAGAGATAGTAAATTATCTTGCCGAAAGGAACATAATTGTAATAAGTGATGAAATTTATGAAAAGATCACTTATGACAGTGTTCAGCACATATCCCTTGCTTCCGTTGTAAAAGAAAAGTTCAAAAAGAATGTTGTGGTAGTTAACGGTGTTTCAAAAGCTTATGCCATGACAGGATGGCGTATCGGTTATGCTGCAGGACCAAGAGATATAATTGAAAGGATGAAATTCTTTTGCGACCACACAACTTCAAATGCCAACTCAATTGCGATGTACGCCGCAGTTGAAGCTCTTAACGGCAGCCAGAACGATGTTGAAATGATGGTTAAAAGATTTAACAGAAGAAGACAGTTCATGTTTGACGAATTGACAAATGTTCCCAATCTGAAATGCTGTTACCCGGAAGGGGCTTTTTATATTTTTGCAAATTTCAAACATTTCCTTAATTCAACGATACACGATACACAGATCGAGACAACTGTAGATCTTGCCAACTATCTTCTTGACGAAGCTCATGTTGCAGTTGTTCCGGGTGAAAGTTTCGGGCTTCCGGGATACATCAGATTCTCTTATGCAACAAGCATGGATAATATTGCAGAAGGTATCGACAATCTCAAATATGCTCTTTCAGAGATGGAACTCAACGAAAAATAATAGTAGCTTCCGGAATATCCAAAGAAAAACTTCTTCAGATCACAATTGAAACTTCAGATAGCTTTCTGAACTTTACCTGAACGGAGTCATCTGGTACATACATAAACTTTCTTTGCACCGCCTGTCTCTTCTTTTATCCTTAATTTCTGGATATTCGGGTTCTGGATCTTTTGTGTTTTGTTGTTTGCATGGCTCACATTGTGACCAAACATCGGCTTTTTGCCACATATTTCGCATTTACGGGACATTCTGAACTCCATCTATCATTACAACAGAAAAATCACAGGCGATAATACATGCAAAGCATACAAAAGCAAATTTTTTGTTGATATCAGGTGGCTTTAGGAATGTAAGTGTCCGGCAATTCAGGGGTTTTACAGTCACTCCAAAACTGGTAAAAGATATCTTTATCAGACTCAACTTTTTTATAAAGCATTTCTCTCGATGAAAATTTTATCTCATTCCTTATCTTTTTAAAAAAATAAACTGAAGCAAATTTCCCATAGAGATCATCAAGAGAATGATCAACGATCCATGTTTCGATCTTGCGACTGTAGAGGTCACTGTCAATGGTGGGATTTCTGCCGATATTGGTAAGAGATGGATACTTTCCGTTACCTATGACCGTAACAGTGATATAGACACCGTCAGGAGGAAGGATTTTATCAGGAAGCTTAAGGTTGAGTGTAGGATGATCCATCCCTCTTCCCAGCTGTTTCCCTTTCACCACTTCCCCGGAAACAACAAAAGGAAAAGATGTCAAAGATCGTGCTTTCTCCATTTGTCCACTTACCACAAGCTCTCTTATTGCTGTCGAACTTACTCTGATCCCGTTGCTGACAGTAGGTGGAAGAACATTTATCTTTACTCCCGAAGATCTTCCCCACCAGAAAAGAAGATCGGAATTGCCTTTCTGTTCCCTTCCAAAATAAAAGTTAAAACCTACGGTTATTGCAGTAACATTCACCTTTTCCTTTAATGTATCAAGAAAATCCAAAGGTTCAACATTGGCAAACCGGGCAAAAGGGAGTTCGAGGATAAAATCAACCCCCAGTTCTTTGAAAAACGAGTATTTCTCATGTTTCAAGGTGAGTATTTTAGGAGGAAAATCGGGGTAAAGAACTTCTCTGGGGTGACGGTCAAATGTCAGGACAGCAGATAGACCGCCACTTTCCCTGCATTTTTTTATTATATCAAGATGTCCGTTGTGGATCCCGTCAAAATTTCCGATACATAGTGAAACGGGGATCTCTTTTGGAAAATTTTCAAGTGATTTAATTATTTCCATTTGGATCAAGCTTTTCCGGCACTTCCAAGAACATTTTCATTTTTGTGTTTGTAAATTTCTTTTAAAGCATCTCTTGCAGGTCCAAGATACTTTCTGGGATCGAATTCACCCGGCTTTTCTGAAAGCACCTTTCTCACAGCAGCGGTCATGGCAATTCTTCCGTCACTGTCAATGTTTATTTTGCACACAGCACTTGCAGCAGCTCTTCTAAGCTGTTCTTCAGGAATACCGATGGCATTTTTCAAGTTTCCGCCATTGCTGTTGATCACTTTGACAAGATCCTGCGGAACAGAAGATGAACCGTGGAGAACTATCGGGAAACCGGGAAGATTTTTTTCTATTTCTTCAAGGATGTCAAACCTCAGGGGAGGGGGAACAAGTATTCCGTTTTCATCAAGAGTACACTGCTCAGGTTTAAATTTATTTGCACCGTGAGATGTCCCTATCGAAATGGCAAGAGAATCAACGCCTGTCTTGGAAACGAAATCTATCACCTCTTCAGGCTGAGTATAAGTTGATTTTTCTGCAACCACATCATCTTCAATACCGGCAAGAACACCAAGTTCCCCTTCAACGGTCACATAGTCATTTCTTGAGTGGGCATATTCAACTACTTTTTTTGTAAGAGCGATATTTTCTTCATAAGAAAAATGTGAACCGTCAATCATAACTGAGCTGAAACCGTTATCAATACACTCCTTGCATATTTCAAAATCTCCGCCGTGATCAAGATGAAGAACTACCGGAATAGGATTTCCAAGTTCTTTTGCATATTCAACAGCTCCCTTTGCCATGTTTCTAAGAAGAGTGGCATTGGCATAATCCCTTGCGCCCTTGGAAACCTGAAGAATAACGGGCGAACTTGTTTCAACACAAGCCTGAATTATTGCCTGAAGCTGCTCCATGTTGTTAAAATTGTATGCCGGCAGAGCATAACCGCCGTCAACAGCTTTTTTAAAAAGTTCAACCGTATTGACAAGCCCAAGTTCTCTATAACTTACAGCACACATATCTTACCTCCTTTTCTGGAATTAAAAAAACGGAAACCTGGTGAAGTATAATCCTTTAAAATTAAAAGTGAAGAATTCTGAAAAACTTACTTAATATCAAGTGTCCTTCTTCTCTTCATGGGTCCCGACGGGCTGAATTCAAAATTCACTTCAACTATGTCATCGGTTTCACCACGGGGAAAACGGATATCGGCAAGTTTTTTCACCACACACAGAGGAACTTTCGGTTCATTAAAGGTATTGTGTACTATTTCAATATTTTCAACATCGCCATATTCAGATACCATGAACCGCAAGGCGAACTTTCCTCCTATGCCGGGTGTTCTTTTTATCTCTTCTTCATAACAGTCCCTGAAAGTATCCATGTTTGACAGCGATTTTATCATTTTTGATCTGGCATTTTCCTGATCGGGGCTTCTTCTTTCCACTCTGCCTCTCACTTCATCACGCTGAACCCTGTCAACCTGAGGAGTAAAAACGATACGGTAGGAAGCTATGTTTCTTGGCGAACCGGGTCTGAAACTGAGAGTATATATGTCTCTTCTTATGCAGTCTCCCAGGATTGCGGCACTTTCAGGCTTTGCATTATACCTTATGTCAGCAGGCTTCCCGTTTCTGTCTATATAAAAAGCATATTCAAGAAGAATTTCAGTGATTCCTATCCTCCCAGCATTCTGTCTGTAGCAGTCAATGATTTCAAGATCAATGAGCTTAAGCTGTCTGTTTGCCTCAGAATCACTTGTGTAACCTCTGATAGATACCGTTTCGCCTCCTGACATTGTTGCCGTTCCGATCTCAGGGCTTGATTTATCAGGGTCGTGTCTTGAAGCCGGAATATCTCCGGAAGAGCAACTTGAAAACAGTATTGCAGCAACGATCACAGATAACAGTTTCATTTTTAACAACCTCCGCGAACAAATATCCTTGAGCATTTTATACCGCCAATCCATTCATGTCAAAATTAGAAAGTTTATTTCACATTATTTTTTGCCTGTTGTTCCTAAAAATGGTAGCTTCAATCTGCAAGTGGAGGGTCTATGAGCTATAAAATCAATTCTCTGACTGAAGGAAAAATAGGGAAAAACTTATTCAGGATGACTCTGGGAATGCTTGTGGGCCACATCTCGATGACAATTTTCAATATTACTGACACCTACTTTGTTTCAAAGCTCGGAACTCAGGAACTTGCCGCAATGGGGTTCACATTTCCCTTTGTTGCTCTTGTAAATCACTTTATTTTTGGAATCGGTATCGGTTCAGGGGCACTGATTGCCAGATCGATAGGGCAAAACAATGAAAAAAAAGTGAAACAATACACCACTCACTGTCTTTATCTCGTATTTTCAGTGGGATTACTGATCTCTTTTCTGGGAATTATATTTGCCCGTGATATTTTTGTCTTTTTTAACGCAAAAGGTGAAACTCTGGAACTTGTTCTGAGCTATATGTACATTTGGCTTATAGGTTGCCCGATAGGTTCGATCCCGATGGTTGTGAACAATGCAATAAGAGCAACAGGCAACACCAAAACCCCCGGCATAATAATGGCTTTATCATCAGGCATAAACATTATTCTTGATCCGCTTCTGATTTTTGGAATATGGATATTTCCTGAGATGGGAATAAGAGGCGCGGCAGTTGCCACAGTTACAGCAAGAACTCTAAGCTCTATTCTTGCCATCAGTTATCTTCATATTAAAATGAAGCTCTTTGACTTTTCTTTTCCCGGAATAAAGGTTATTTTTGAGTCTTGGAAAAAAATTATGGATCTTGCCATCCCTTCATCTCTCTCTCTTATAATGATACCTATATCTGCAGTAGTAATAACCAAAATCCTCGCAGGTTACGGAGATCAAGCAGTTGCCGCTGCAGGAGCAGGCAGTAGAATTGACATGGTAACACTCATGGTTCTTTTTTCTCTGGCAAGTTCTCTGATGCCTTTTACCGGGCAGAATTTTGGTGCGAACAAGTTTAAAAGAATCACTAAGGGACTCAAAATAGCAGAAAGATTTGCCTTTATATGGGGAATATTCATGTTCGTTTCAATTTTCTTTTTTAAAGAAGAAATTGCGATGATCTTTAGCAAAGAAGGTGCGGTAATTGACTACATTGTTTTCTATCTACTTGCCATGACAGTTGCCTACCCTTTTATCGGAATATGTATAATGTGTGCAAATGTACTTAACGGACTTCATAAAACCTTTCTCGCAGCAGTTTTAAACCTTTTAAGAACAATAGTTTTTATGATTCCCGCTGTAATTTTGGGAAGCATTGCGGGAGGAGTAGAGGGTGTTTTTATTTCAATGGCTTTA
>SLGQ01000125.1 GCA_007136595.1 Candidatus Sumerlaeota bacterium
AAGAATTCAAGTAGGAGAGAATCGCAACCGGGGTTACGGTAACGGTCATTTCTATTTTTGCTTTTGCCTTAAGCTTTGAAAATATTCAGGAATATTTATAGGTGAGTTCTTACCTGTCCTTGCAACATCTGAATCCGGCATAAAGTGCAGTCCACCCGGCGGCATAGGTGCATTTGAGCCGGTTTGATGGTCCGGCACAATTGAAAGCACCGCCTCTTATTTTGTATCCGTCTCCGGTGTCAGTTATTTCCCACACATTTCCGTTGATATCAAAAGCTCCTGAATAATTGGAACAATCTTCAAACTGACCTGTCGGAACAACTTTAAAGCAGTAGTAATTATATCCGCAATTTTCACTCAAATCGCAATTTTCCATCGGAATACTGTTCTTCTCACAATAGTCATCACAAAATGTGTCAACATTATTGCAAGTAGTCCTTTCCCACTCATTTCCCCACGAATATGTCAGTTTTTCAGGTCCTTCACAAGCTGATATCCATTCATCATCTCTGCAAAGTCTTTTTCCGGCTGACACACAGGCAGCTTTAAATTTTTGATATGCTTCATCAGTCACAGGGTTTACCATCCAGGGCATAACACCTTTAACCGAGTAAGCTTTTGCGGTTGCAACACCCTGATCTGTTTTTGTCGCATCTCCTCTCGATGCTTCATATCTGTCAATGCAAATCTCACCCGCTTCAACCATATCATCAGGGCAATCGGTGAGTGGAGAATCGTTATCGGTTAATGGTGAATCGTGATCTGTGTAATCGTGATCTGTGTAGTCGTTATCGGTTAATGGTGAATCGTGATCTGTATAATCGTGATCTGTGTAGTCGTTATCGATTAATGGTGAATCGTTATCTGTGAGTGGTGAGTCGTGGTCGGGTTGTTCGATGGGCCCGCATCCGTTTTCTTCACCCGTGTTTCCTGTATTTCCAGTGTTTCCGGTGTCTCCTGTGTCTCCGGTGTCGCCTGAGTTCCCACTATCTCCATATATACTTGAGTCTTTTTCGTTGCAGGAAAACAGCACAGTAAAAATTGTAAATAGAATCAAAATAACCCACTTACAAGTTAAGTGTCTCATTTCGCTTCCCTGTCCTTACAACATCTGAATCCGGCATAAAGTGCAGTCCACCCGGCGGCATAGGTGCATTTGAGCCGGTTTGATGGTCCGGCACAGTTGAAAGCACCTCCTTTTATGAGATAGTTGTTGCCCGTATCTGTAATTTCCCACACATTTCCGTTAATGTCCAAAGCTCCTGAATAATTGGAACAATCTTCAAACTGACCTGTCGGAACAACTTTAAAGCAATAGTATTCATAACCGCAATTTTCATTTAAATTACACTCTTCAATTGCAATATCATTTTCTTCACAATGATCGTCACAAAATGTGTCAACATTGTTGCATATAGTTCTGTCCCACTCATTTCCCCAGGAATATGCCAGTTTTTCCGGTCCTTCGCAGGCGGCTTCCCATTCATCATTTCTGCAAAGCCTTTTACCTGCTTCAGCACAGGCTCCCTTGAACTTTTCATAAGCATCCCGTGTCATAGGATTAACCATCCAGGGCATAACACCTTTAACCGAGTAAGCTTTCCCTGTGGCAACACCCTGATCTGTTTCTGTCGCATCTTCTCTGGATGCTTCATACTTGTCAATGCAGATATTGCCGACTTCAACCATGTCGTCAGGACAGTCTGCAAGCTCAACATCTGCGTCCACAAAAACATCGGAGTCTTTGTAAATGACCTCAGTGTCTGCACATGAATAAAAAATAAGTAGAATTGCCAATATTACATACATCCTCTGCCTCTTAATTTCAAAAATAATAACTTAATAAAAACCGAATATTGTGCCGTATATAATTTTCATCGCTGTAGTCATTTTCATCAAAAGTGGAAAAATTTCTTTCAAGAACATAGTGGAGATGGAAAGAAAGATCATTAAGTGACTTAAATGGTATCCAGACCGGTTCAAAATCAAGAACCGCAGCATGATCAACTTTCCGTTTTTTTACAATTTTATCGGTAGTTTCCCAAATGTCTCTTTTAAACATCGTAGTGTTTCTGTATCCTGCTGAAAAAATAAAATAAATAGAATCCCAGCCGAACCTTGATCTTATGGAAAAAAATTGGTTCAACCCTCTATTCCTGCCGGTAAGTGAAGTTACTCCTTCACCTGCAAGATACTGAAGGTGATCAATAGTGTGGTCGTCGTAAAAAAAGAAGTTGAGTTGATAATTTAATCTAAGATGTGAGCTGCCTCCAAAATAAAAATATTCTCCGGTTTCGAGTCCAACCCGGGGTCCTCTCAAAAAAGAGAGCTGATCTTTAAACCCGTGAATGTAACTTGATGTCAGTGTAAAATAAAAACTCATGTCATCATGATGGTTGTAAAACATCTCAAGGTAAAGGTCTCCCTGAGCGTAGTGGGGTGAAATCCCTTTAAAATCATAAAAAGAAAAACTCCCTACAGAAAAGATGGAAAAGTCAAAGTCCCCTGTTGAAGTAAACCATCCCAAATTAACTTCCGTATTTAAAAGAGAGTATCTCCAACTATCTGCATTAAGGGCATTTACAAATACGGCAGTTCCAATGGAAAAGTCGTTGATATCAAAATTAATACCTGCGTCTGTTAGAATTTCGCCTGATCCTTTTCTGTCAGAAGAATCTCTCCCCATTGTCGGTATGTGGCTGTCATAACCGCCACCTGCCGAAACAAAACCTCTTATATCAAAATAAATGGAATCTTCACCTTTTAGAAAAGATGTTGAGATCGTCGTAAAAGCAACAAAGAGAATAAGCTTGA
>SLGQ01000270.1 GCA_007136595.1 Candidatus Sumerlaeota bacterium
AACAAAGCTGTTGCCGAAGAAATAGGAAAGAACAAAAGATATCCCGCTTTTGCTCAAAGACACAATATTGAAGGGGTTGTAAGGGTCACCTTTATCATCGAAGTGGACGGAACTTTTTCCGATATTAAGATAACAAGATCATCCGGGAACAGGATGCTTGACGATGCCGCGATCCAAAGTGTGAAATCAAGCAGCGGCAAAGTAAAGAAACCTGAAGAAATAGCACGATTAAGGATACAAAGAAGTGTCGTAATACGATTTGAATTGAGTAATGTTTAAAAAATATGGAGAAAATTATGAGAACTAAGTTTGTTACAATGCTGATCGCAATATTTGTTATTGTACCGGCTTTTATTCAGGCTGAAGAAGTTGATTTGATAATAATTGATGATGAAGAAGATATAATTGAAGAAGTTGAAGAGGAAAAAAAGGAAGGATCTGATGAACCTGTGATGATAGTTGATGAAGCAGATGCAGAAATTGTTGTAACGGGCACAAGAACTGAAAAAAGAGTTGAAGAAGCGCCTGTAAAAACAGCAGTTGTAAACAGAGAAACTATGGAAAGAAGGAATGCTGCAACACTTGCCGATGCAGTTGATGGAACAACGGGTGTCAGGGTTGAAAATAACTGCCAGAACTGCGGTTTCAATCAAGTTCGGCTCAATGGTCTGGATGGCAATTACAGTCAGATACTCATTGACGGGAAACCTGTTTATTCAGCTCTTGCAGGAGTTTACGGGCTTGAGCACATTCCTGTTCAAATGATAGACAGAATAGAGATCGTAAAAGGTGGAGGAAGTGCCCTTTACGGTGGAAATGCAATAGCCGGGGTTATAAATGTCATAACTAAAAGACCTGACAAAAATTTTGCTAACATGACCATGGAAACACAACTCATTCCCGGTGATGATAGCGGACTTAAAAAGGGACTGAGGCTCGGTGCTGACGGAGGAATAGTATCAGAAGACCAGAGAGCCGCCCTTTTTGTTTATGGTGGCGGACTGGCAAGACAACCCTGGGATGCAAACGGTGACGGCTTTTCAGAACTTGGAGAGATAAGACAGAACTATGCCGGATCTACTGCATACTTAACTCTTTTCAAAGGTGGTGAACTTGAAGGAAAATTTAACCTTATGAAAGACAGCAGGAGAGGCGGAGACAGATTTTTAAGGGCTAAACATAAATCTGAAGTTACTGAAAGTGTTGACACAGACAGATGGGGCGGTGAAATAAAATGGAAGCACGACATTGCTTCGACTGGTACGAGCTATGATATGTCCTACGGTTTTGCCTATACTGAAAGGAGTTCATACTACGGTGGAGATGATGAGTTCGGAGACAACTACGGTAAAACAAAGAACCCTCTCCATGTATGGGATGTTACAGCTAATCAGCTTGTACAGTTTCTCGGGGCTATGATGTTTACGGCGGGAATTCAATATACACTGGAAGATCTTGATGATTTTACTGCCGACGGTTCAAGAGCTGTTGAAGAAAGATATACAAATTTCGGCGGAATTTTTCAGTTGGACTGGGTTCCTGTTCAATGGGCTAACCTTGTGCTTGGAATGAGGGTTGACAAACACAGTGAGCTGAGCAATCCCGTTGTTTCTCCAAGAACAGCTCTCATGTTAAACCACAAAAACTTCAGATCGAGAACTTCTTTTTCAACAGGTTTCAGAGCTCCCCAGATATTTGATGAAGATTTCCACATTTCAGTAGTTGAAGGAGAGCCTTCTCCAACTTTTAACTCTGAAGATCTTGAAGCGGAAAAATCGTGGAATCTTTCTCAACAGTTTGACTATACTTTCAGGAAAAACGGATATACCCTTAAACCTTCAATAAGCGGCTACTTCAGTCAAATATACAATGCTTTCAACACAAAAAGCATAGGTGAAGATGACGATCTTTTCTTTGAAGGTGAAAACCGAAGACTCAGATACAACTCAGGAACAACTACTGTCATGGGTATGGAACTTGAAATTGATCTCGCATACAAACAACTTTGGTCAATTGAGGTAGGATGGACTTTTGAAAGTGCTAAAAACAGTGAAGCTGACGAAGATTTGCTTGATATAGGAATAGAAGAAAAAAGAATATTGAGAACTCCTAATTACTACGGCTATATAGCAGGATCATTAACACCGTGGAAAGGATTTGAGCTTACAACAGCTTTGAACTTGACCGGTCCCATGAAAATCAAACATGAGGGAGAATTCGGTGATGATGAATTCAGACTTCACACTTCAGAGTGGTTCTATGACTGGGACATCACTATCGGATACAAACATGAAATGGGAAGCGGCTACTATATAAAACCATACTTTGCAGCAAAAAACATCCTTAATTCATTCCAGAAAGATTTCGATGAAGGTCCGGAAAGAGATGCCGAATATATCTACGGACCAAGAAACCCAAGAATGTTCCTCCTCGGGATCAGAGGCGGACTGTAAGAATACTTTTTTGATCTGAAAAACAACTTTCTTTTCACAGAAAACATCTTATAATTGTAGTGTAGCTTATTTTTGTGTGGAGGTTGTACCATGTTTAAGGTTTTTATTGTTGTGTTTTTCTTTTCCTTAATCATTTCCTGTGATGGAAGCAAAACGGTAAGAATCGGAGATTTTTCTGATAATTCTACCGATTCAAATGGTTATACTGACTTTGATTATGAAGAAATGGACGATTTTGAAGGAACAGATGACACAGATGACACAGATGACACAGGAGACACAGGAGACACAGGAGACACAGGAGACACTGGAGACACAGGAGACACTGGAGACACAGGAGACACAGGAGACACAGGAG
>SLGQ01000170.1 GCA_007136595.1 Candidatus Sumerlaeota bacterium
ATAAAAAACATCAAATTTGACCTTATAGCATACTTTACACCCCCAATAACTTTTGAGAAGGTGATAACTTACATCAAAAAAAGGGACAATGCGGCAACTTATCTGATTTTAAAGGATATTTTTCCGCAAAATGCTATTGATCTCTGTATGTTTGGCAAAAATTCAGTTTTTTACCATTACTTTAGAAGAAAGGAAAAAAGTCTTTACAGACAGTCAGATTTTATCGGTTGTATGTCTCAAGCTAATGTTGACTTCATTATAAAACATAATCCTGATATTAACCCGAAAATTGTTGAGGTTTGTCCAAACTCGATTGAGCCTATTAAAATTGATAAAAATGATGAAAATATTAAAGAAATAAGGGGAAAATATAATATTCCGCTTGACAAAACAGTTTTCATTTACGGTGGTAATCTCGGCAAACCGCAGGGAATAGATTTCCTGATCGAGTGTCTTAAATCAAATGAAAATAATGGAAAGGTTTTTTTTGTAATTGCAGGCTCAGGAACAGAGTTTGGCAAACTCAGAAATTTCTTTGATCAGGAAAACCCCAAAAACTCTAAACTGTTAAACCATCTTCCCAAAGATGATTACGAAACTCTTGCCAATTCATGCGATGTCGGACTGATCTTTCTTGATAAAAGATTCACCATCCCCAATTTCCCTTCAAGACTTCTTTCATATATGCAGGCATCAATGCCCGTTCTTGCAGCAACGGACATTAACACAGATATTGGAAAAGTGATCGAAAACGGAAATTTCGGATTTTGGTGTGAAAGCAGACTGGTTGAAGATTTTAATAAACTTGTTGAAAAGCTTTGCGACAAAAAACTAAGAGACGAACTTGGAAAAAACGGAAGAACTTATCTTGAAAATAACTACACAGCAAAACATTCTTATGATATTATTATGAAACATTTTGATAAATGAGAGGAAAAAATGTTTAAGGACAAAACAATTTTTATCACAGGTGGAACGGGATCTTTCGGAAATGCGGTTATGAAAAGATTTTTAAATACTGATGTCAGGGAAATCCGTATTTTTTCCCGTGATGAGAAAAAACAGGACGATATGAGAAAGCTTTATAAAAACGATAAGCTGAAATTCTATATAGGTGATGTAAGAGACCTCGCAAGTGTTAAAAATGCAATGTATGGTGTTGATTTCATTTTCAATGCAGCGGCTCTGAAACAAGTTCCAAGTTGCGAATTTTTCCCGCTTGAAGCAGTAAAAACAAATGTTATCGGAACTGATAATGTCCTCACTGCCGCAATAGAAGCAAATGTTAAAAAAGTAATATGTCTTTCCACAGACAAGGCGGCATACCCCATAAATGCAATGGGAATTTCAAAAGCAATGATGGAAAAAGTATTTGTAGCAAAATCAAAAACAGTTGACTCTTCACACACTTTGATATGCGGCACAAGATATGGAAATGTTATGGCATCCCGCGGTTCAGTAATCCCCCTGTTTATTGAACAGATAAAGTCGGGAAAACCGATCACCATAACAAACCCCGACATGACAAGATTCTTAATGAGCCTTGAAGAAGCAGTTGAACTTGTTGTTTTTGCATATCAAAATGCAAAAGCAGGAGACATAATGGTACAGAAATCACCAGCCTCAACCATCGGAGATCTCGCAATAGCAATCAAAGAACTATTTAACGCAAAAAATGAAATACAAATAATAGGAACCCGTCACGGCGAAAAACAGTATGAAACACTCCTTACAAAAGAAGAACACCTCGTAGCCCAAGACCTCGGCAACTACTACCGCATCCCCGCAGACCAAAGAGACCTCAACTACGACAAATACTTCGTTCAAGGAAACAAAGAACTCCCACTCGAAGAAGAATACAACTCCAACAACACACAAAGACTCAACATCGAACAAATAAAAGAAAAACTCCTCCAACTTGAATATGTTCTGGAGGAGTTGGGCATAACTCCCCTATCCCCTCTTTCAAAAAGAGGGGGATCGGCTCCCTCTCTTTGTCAAAGAGAGGGCGGGGGGTGAGTTCCCATAGGAGGTAATTTATGAAAATCCTTGTCACAGGTGCAAAAGGTTTCATTGGTAAGAATCTTATTGTTGAACTGAAAAACAAAGGTTTCAACAACATTTTTGAATATGATGTTGATACGGATTCTTCTCTTCTTGATGATTTTTGCAAAAAAGCAGATTTTGTTTTTCATTTTGCAGGGATTAATCGTCCTCAAAATGAGTCGGAATTTATGGATGGGAATTTTGGTTTCACTTCCAAGTTGCTTGATTTACTAAAACTTCACGACAACAGGAGTCCGGTGATGATTTCTTCATCCACTCAGGCAACACTTGATAATCCTTATGGAAAAAGTAAGCTCGCTGGTGAAAAGCTTATTAAAGATTACGGAAAAGAAACAGGTTCAAAAGTTCTCATTTACCGCTTTCCAAATGTTTTCGGGAAATGGTGCAGACCAAATTACAACAGTGCTGTGGCAACTTTTTGTCACAATATTGCACACGACCTTCCAATAACTGTCAATGATCCGAATTACACTATGAATCTTGTATATATTGATGATGTTGTTGAAGAACTGATAAACGGTGTTGAAGGAAAAGAGAATAGAACTGGTCAATTTTGTGAAGTTCCTGTGGTTCACACTGTTAAACTTGGAGAAATAACAGAGCTTCTTTATTCCTTTAAAAAATCAAGGGAAGATATTTTAATTCCTGATATGTCAGATCCTTTTACCAAAAAACTTTTCAGCACATATCTAAGCTATCTCCCGCAAGACAATTTCAGCTATCCACTCAAAATGAACATTGA
>SLGQ01000282.1 GCA_007136595.1 Candidatus Sumerlaeota bacterium
CATGTACCCGATCAACCCCCTATATAGAAGTTGAAGAAAAACCTGTGAAAGTTGTTGTCACTGGAAATGAAACAAGAGCTGTTTTCAGCAGAAATATCGGAACAGTCATGTCAAGTGACATAAAAAAACTTGGTTTCAAGGTTCCCGGGAAAATTGAAAATATCATGGTTAAAAGAGGCGACAGCATTAAAAGGGGAACGGTTCTTGCCCGTCTGGAAGCCAGAGATCATAACTTTGCTCTTGAGGCTGCAGAAAACACTTATAGAAAAGCGGAAGACTACTATAATGAAACAGCGAGTTTTTATGGCAGGATAAAAGACCTTTATAAATCCGGAGCTGTCCCTGAATCAGATCATGACAAGGCAAAGATGTCAATGGATGTTGCCAGATCGGACATGGAAAATGCAAGAGTTGCCGTTGAGCATAAAAAAAGTGTTGTTTCGGACACATCTCTTGTTTCTAATGTTGACGGCTTTGTTGTTGAGATTTTAAATAAAAGGGGGGAGATCGTTCCTGCCGGATATCCCGTTGTTGTAATAAGGAGCAAATCTCTGGTGGTTAGATCAGGTGTCCCTTCAAAAACCCTTAAAAACATTAAAATGGGTGCAAAAGCACAAATTGAGATAGACGGGGTTTCCTTTAAAGGGAAAGTGACAGACATTGCCCAGATACCGAATGAAAAGACAAGGACATACAGCGTTGATATAGCTATTTCAGGTGAAAACAGGTCTGAACTTTACTTGGGAGCCGTTGCAAAAGTTGATTTCAATATTGGTGAAGAAAAAGGGATATGGGTACCTGTTTTTTCACTTTTGACCGATGGAACAGATTTCGTTTTTGTCAATAAAGACGGGTTTGCATTGAGAAAAAACATAACGGCCCGCTTTGTTTCCGGAGAATTTGTTCTTGTTGACGGTCTTGATGAGGGGGACAGGGTCATCGTGGAAGGAATGAAAGAGATCCGTGACGGAGACAGGGTAAAAGAGATATGAACTCTCTTATCCTTGCATCACTTAAAAATCGTAAAGTGACCATTTTTATAGTTATAACGCTTATGATCTTTGGGCTTGCAAGTTACTATTTCCTTCCAAGACAGGAAAACCCGGATCTTGTTCCATCCATTGCCATGGTAATAACTGTATATCCCGGTGCCATTCCTTCCGATGTGGAAAAACTTGTAACTGTAAAAATAGAAGATGCCGTAAGTGATATAAGGGGATTTGAAAGTGTTGAAAGTTTTTCAAGGAACAGTTCAAGCATTGTAGTTGTAAAAATTACTGCTGATGCAGACAGGGAACAAGCATGGACAGAAATGAGACAAAAGATTGATGATATTGTTCCCGATCTGCCGGAGGGGTGCTGGAAACCTTCCGTTCACACCGATCTGGGTGAAACTGCCGGAATGATAATTGCTCTTTCAGGGGAAAATTATACTTATGATCAACTTGAAGCTTTTGCAGAAAGGTTTCAAGATAAGTTGATAGATGTAAAAGGTGTGAGAAAATTTGAAATCGCCGGCAAGATAGAAAGAGAAGTGGTCGTTGAAGTTGATGCTGCAAAATTGAACAATTACAGCCTTTCATTCGGAGATCTGTATAAGATACTTCTTGCTCAGAACATTGAGATACCGTCCGGCAGGCTTGATTACCCTTCGGGCAGGATAGGGGTCAATGTTCCCGGAACATTCAGATCCCTTAAAGAAATTGAAGATACCATCGTTGAAGTTTCAACTGAAGATGGCTCTGTTGCAAGAATAGGTGATTTTGCTAAAGTTGAAATGAGACTGAAAGAGGATGCCGTAAAAATAAGGCAGAATGGAAAAAATGCAGTGTTGCTGGCAGGTTATTTTCACGATGACAGAAACATAGTTTTGATCGGGAGAAGTGTAAGAAAGATAATTGATGAAGTAAAAGCGGGGCTTCCCGGAGATATTGCCGTGACAGAAGTTCTTTATCAGCCGGAAGATGTAAGGGAAGCTGTCAGAGGATTCATGTCAAATCTTCTTCAGGGAATGATATTTGTGATAATTGTTGTTTTTCTCGGTATGGGGTGGCGTAATGCGGTTGTTGTTGCAACAGCGATACCTCTTTCAATACTGATATCATACATTGTGATGTATATAGCCGGGATACAGATACATCAGATATCAACTACCGCATTAATAATTTCTCTTGGAATGCTGGTTGATAATGCAATTGTTATAAGTGATGCCATTCAGTACAGAATAGACAGAAAAATGGAGCCTCTGAAGGCTGCTTATGAAGGTGTTAAAGAATCTGCCATGCCTGTTTTGACAGCCACTTTAACTACTGTGGCTGCTTTTTGTCCTTTGCTTTTTCTTCCAGGTATGGTTGGGCAGTATGTTATTGCCATTCCTCAGTTGATAATCGTTTCTTTGACCGCTTCATACCTTGTTGCAATGTTTGTTACTCCGGTGCTTGCTTCACTGGTGTTCGTTCCTGATGCCAAAAGCGGCAGCGGTAAAGAATCTCCTGTAAGAAAAATATTTTCCTACCTTCTTGAAAAAGGGCTGATCCATCCATGGAAAACTTTAGCATTCGCTTTTTTGTTGTTTGCAGTTGTTTTGTCAACTGCATTTCTTGTTCTTCAATTAAGGTTTTTTCCAAACGCAGATAAAGATATGGTATATATTGATATTTATTCTGAAATTTTTGATATTGATAAAACTGATGATCTGGCTTCCAAAATAGAGGGCATGGTGGCGGATCAGCCTGAAGTGATATCTTATACAACTTCTGTAGGTGACGATCTGCCGAAATTTTATATTACCATGATGCCCAGAGCACCGTCAGTCAGGTATTCAATGATCATGATGAGAGTTGACCTTTCAAAAGGTGACAGGTTTTCATGCAATGAAGATTTTGCCTATTATCTTCAGCACCATATCAATGGCAACATTGCCGGTGGAAAGGTGAGGGTCAAAGTGCCTCAGCAGGCTGAACCTCTGGATGCTCCTGTCCTTTTTCGTGTAAGCGGAAGGGATCAGCACAGGATCAATGATGTTTCAGAAATGTTGCAGAGAGAACTTGCAAAGATCGAAGGAACTCTTGATGTGAGGGACAACAGCTCCAGACAGGTGTTTGAATTCAGCGTTGATGTTGATACAGACCTTTCATCAAGTCTCGGAATATTGAAGTATGATGTTCAAAGAGAGGTAAACATTGCTTTAAAAGGGGCATCTCCCACTGTTTTCAGGAAAGCGGGAAAAGAGTTTGATATAAAGCTTGTCAGCAATATTAAAACTGCGGAAGATCTGAAAAATTTGGCAATAAAATCTTCGATAGGGGGAAACAAAGCTCTCCTTAAAGAGTTTTCTGAAATAGTCCTGGAATCAAGGGAAGAACAGATAAATAGGTTTAACAGAAAAAGAAGCACTTCCGTGTTGTCAGATGTTGTTCCAGGCTATGGAGCACCCCACATTTCAATACAAATGCAAAGAGATGTCGTCAATAAAGCCGATCTTAGGGGAGTGACAGTTAAAGACGATGGGGAACTTAACGGAATAATAAAGAATTTCGGTTATCTGGGTATAGCAAGCATAATTGCTTTGTTCATTATTTATGTTATCCTTGTCGTTGAATTCGGATCTCTCACGCAGCCTGTAATAATTCTGATAACGGTTCCTCTTTCTCTCATCGGTTCAGCTATCGGACTGATGCTGTTCAGGCAGCCTTTCTCTTTTACGGCATTTCTAGGGATATCAAGTCTCGTTGGAATTGTTGTAAATAATGCAATTTTGCTGATAGAGTTTCTCAACAAATATAAAAAAGAAGAAAAAGATGTCATAAATGCATGTAAAACAGCTTTTAAAAGAAGGTTCAGACCAATAATGATGAGCACTACAACTACTGTTATGGGGCTTTTGCCTCTTGCCATGTCGGGCAGCACCCTGTTTGAACCGCTTTCAGTAAGTCTTATGAGCGGGCTTTTGGGGTCAACATTGCTCACATTGATAATGGTGCCGGTAATTTATAAAATTTTGGAGAACAAAACAACGAACTGAAAGGTTAAAAAATTAATTCCAGGGGTGGGAAATGAAAAAATTTACTGTTTTATTGCTGATTTTATCCTTTTTTTCTCTTTACGGAGAAAAACATTCCATTGAAGGGTATTGGAAAACTATTGATGACAACACCAATAAGCCCAGATCGATCGTTCATCTCTATGTGAAAAAAGGCGAATTGAGGGGAAAGATAGTTAAAATTTTCCTGAGAGAAGATGAAGATGAAAATCCTCTGTGTGATAAATGTCCGGGAGATTTAAAGGATAAGCCGGCTATGGGTATGGAAATATTTAACGGTATGAAACAGAGCAAAAATGAATGGAGTGGCGGAACGGTACTTGATCCGGACAGCGGAAAAACATACAGATGCAGAGCAAGGCTTTCCGAAGATGGAAAAAGGCTTGATGTAAGAGGTTTTGTAGGAATATCTCTTTTGGGCAGGACTCAAACATGGATAAGGGTATCATCACCGAAAGGATAAAAAAAGGGGGGGAGAAGAAAATGAAAAAATTGTTTTTTATTTCAGTGTTTTTAGTTTTTTACAATTTAAGCGGGGCATCATTCTGGGAGACATTCGGATCACCGGAAACAGTTAATCCTTATAATCTCAGGATCCTTGCAAACGGACCGGAGGCTGCATATTACAATCCGGCACTTCTTGTCAGAATGAGAGATAATATCACTATCGGGTTTATAGTTGCGGCAGGTGGACTTGATATCGGGTATATGGATAAAGACCCGAAGTATAATGTACATCTTGATGTCGAAAACAGGAATGCAAATGAGTTGACCAATGCCGGTCCGAATGTTCCTCTTGAAGAAACGAGATATACTCCTATGCCTACCGAAAAGCTATTGAGACAGAGGGGAAGTTATGATCCCGATTTTACAAATTTCTACACTTTGCTGGGTGGCAATGTATCGTTTTTTGACGGCTGGGTTGCAACAGGCCTTTATGTTCTTCTTCCGGGAAGACAACTTGCCGGACAGACGCCTTATTATTCCGATGAAAGAAATCAGTTTTTTGACAACTCGCTTCACTTTGAGCTTCTGGGAGACAGACTTGACAACTTTCATCTTACTTTCGGTCTTGCAGGAAGAGTTGCAAGGTTTCTTTCTCTGGGAATGGGATTCACTCTCGGAGTTGTTGCAAAAGCCGATATTCTAGTCTATGTTGCCGATGCATCTCAACCTCAACATCTTCTGTTCGATCCGGCAATAAATGTTCATACGATACCTGTGATAAGTCCTCACTTCGGTTTTGCCTTGACACCGTTTAAGAACTTCAATGTGACAGGAACGCTTCACATGCCGTCAACAGCTTTTCTTTTCGATCTGGATGTTGACATTCAGATAAGGGGTTTTGATGATCTTTATGAAGATGACCCCGATAACCCCGGTGAAAAAATGAAGTATCTTAATACCGGACTTCAGACAAACTATGGAAATGATCCTTTAAGGGTGGGGCTCGGGCTGGCTTACACTTTTGAAAAACTGGGAAATTATGATCTTACCATTGCTTCAAATGTCCTGTATACAAGATGGTCAACATACAAAGACAGACATCGGGAAAAACCTCTTGATAAGTGGAAAGACACTTTTAAGCCGGCAGTAGGATTGAATGTGAAGTCAGAGGAAAGGGAGTTCGGGCTGGATCTCAGTTATTATATGACTCCTGTTCCTGACCAGACTGGAAGGAGCAACTATGTTGACAATGACAGGTTCGGATTTTCACTTGCCTATGCCGAGTATTTCAACTTTAAAAATTTTACTCTTGCAGGGGGGATAAGTGGTCAGGCACAGTTCCTTTTTGCAAGAAAAACTGAAAAAACAAGAACTGAAGAAGATGGGGTGGGGGAACACTTTAATCCGGTAATTGATGAATACCCTGAAATGACCAACTCAGAAGGAGTGGTCTATGAGTCATCAAAAGGTTTTCAGACAAATAATCCCGGTTTTCCCGGTTTTACAAGTAAAGGTTTTATCATGGGGGCAGGAATTTACATAAGGATTCTTTTTTAATTTTGCTTGGGAGGGTAAAATGAAAAATTTATTAGTGATTTTAGGTGTTTTGTCTTTGTTCGTTTTTGTTTTTTACGGTTGTGGCGGTGATGATGGAAGCGAAAACGGAAAAGATAACAAAAATGAAGAGGAAGTAACGGAAGACAAAGAAACAGACAAACCGGAAACAGATACAGACCAGTCAGAAGAAAGTGACGACGATGTTATTATTGAAGTGCCTGAAGAAGAAACCTGGGAACCTGTAGATGATGAGGTTTTTAATCCTGATCCTGAAGAATGTGATCCTTACACAAGCGACCTTGAGGATACTCAATTTGATGATGCTTTGTGTTCAATGAACATTGAAAAATGGTGTCTTGAAGAAGAAGTCGTTGAATATTTAAAAGGTGTCTGGGTTCAGGAGTTGAGACTTGTTGCCGATGCAAAGGTGCCGGTGGTAAATGATATTACCACAACTACCATGAAGTATGTGAGAGTTGTGATCAGTGAAGAAGATGGACACCTTGTTATCAGAGAAATGATCCCCTGTACAATGGAAACTCTTGTTACAGAAGGAAATGCCATAGCGAAAACGATCAAAACTACTTTTCCCAGAAAATTCATGACCCATTTTACTTATCATGGTCCCCAGGATCTGAAAGAACCTCTTCCCTGCCTGAGCTTTTCGGGAACTCTTGAAAACTTTAATCTCAGGTTTAACAAATGGTATGAAATGAGAGGTGCATATTATCAGGGCGAAGAGGGAACAACACCTTTTGATATTGAAACTGAGATGGTCACAGACAGTGATGATCCTAGAATTTTTGATCAGGATGAAGACGGGAGACCGGGAGTTACATTTGAGATTCAAAGTTCAATTGCCAGCGGACTTATCTGGGGAGTAATAAAGAACTTTATGGAACTTACTGTAATAAACGGAAGCGGAACCCAGCTTAAAGGACCTGCCAACTGGGATGAAGTTAACCATATTATAGATGTCAGCAACATCCTTTTTGCCGGAGACAGAACCATAAATGCAAGAGCGGACAGAAGTTCTTTTAAGATGGTAAAACTTGAAGAAGAACTCAGTTGTGAAGAAATTGTCCCGATGCTTAAAGACCTTTTCAGTTTTTAGAAGTTAAAGAATTTAAGCTTCGTCAATAGACCTATATCAACTGAGAAAAAAGTGTTTTTGCAGGAACTTTTATCGGTTTTTCAACTGAAAAGCAGTCTCTTTCAACAAATTCTCCATTTATATCAACTTGAAAAGCATGTTTAACGCCAAGCAAGTTTGCAAAATAACAAAGTCCGGGTGATAAATTTTTTGATGGAGACGATTTAGCTTCAACAAGAAACCACGGTTTGTTGTCACGGGTAACAAGAAAATCTACTTCTCTTTTCATTTTATCTCTAAGATAAAAAAGTTCATAACTGCCCAGACCTGTATCTGTCCAGAAGTGAACTGCTTTCAGCAAATGGGATGCGACCATATTTTCAGCTCTTTGTCCGTTATCAGAAACAAGTGACCAATCCCACAAAAAAACTTTCGGCTGTTTTCTGATAGATTTAGGTATGTTTTTAAAGTAAGGTTTAACTCTGAAGCAGTAATACATATTTTCCAGTATATTAAGCCATCTTTTTACAGTGTCTGCCGAAATATTTATATCTTTTGCAATAGAGCTGTAGTTTAAAATCTGTCCGGACTGATATTTGATTATTTCTGCAAAAGTTTCGATCAATGATATTTCGTTTATGTTAGTGATTTCTCTTAAGTCATCTTGAAAAAACTGTTCACTTCGAAGCCTGTTCCACTTATTATAAAACCTTTTGTCCGCTTTCAAAAAAGGTTCGGGGAAACCCCCGTATTCAAGCAGATCACTAAAAGTCTGATCTGAAATTTTTGAAGGATACCTCACTTCTTTTTCGGGAAGTGTATTTGACAATATTTCCCCGACAGAAAGAGGATGAAGACGATAATTAAAGTATCTGCCCATCAAGCTGTCACCCGTCTTTTTATAGATATTCAGTTTCGCACTTCCTGTTACAAGTATTCTTAAGTCTTCACCATAGCTGTCAAAAAAACCTTTCAGAAATTGTTTCCACTTACGGTATTTGTGTATCTCATCTATCACCACAAGTTTTTTTAAGGATCCAAGAGAGTTCAGATCATAATGCCCGGCAAATATCTCCGGTCCGCCTGTGATGTTGAGTCTGTCGTTCTGATTATCCCAGTTGGTATAGATCATCTGTTCAGGTTCCAGCGATTTTGAAACAAATGTTTTTCCAACCTGTCTCGGTCCACTTAAAAAAACCATTTGACGATACTGTTTAAAATGGTCATTAACCGTTGACATATAAATTCTTTCCATGACATATTCTCCATACATAAACAACTGCCAATATACATGTTTTTCACTTTTTTGCAAGGACTTTTTTACGATAGGTCGTGGAATAGTCCGAACTTTTTTACGATGGGTCGTAAAATAGTACAGAGGAGGTATGAGGATCACAGATGCATTTTGAATCGGAAGCTTTTTGATCTAAAGGCTTATCGGGTTAAGAGCTTTTGTTTCACTGAAAAACACCAATGCATCGTAACGCATCGGTATTATGGTGGGAACATACTGTCTGAAATCAGCCTGAGGGTTATAGACGACACCGACTGCACGGTTGCCTATAGGTTTTTTCAGTTCTTCATGCTCTCTATCTTCCTGATCAAATATCAGATAAAAGGAGCTGATCCCGGTTCTTTGAAGTATTTCTTCTATGCTGTTGCTCTGAGCTTCGGGAATTGTCATTACTTCCCTTCGGGAACCCCATCTGCTTCCAGCCTGAACTTCACCTTTATATGTTGTAAACCCTACAAGAAATACATTTTCTTTCCCGAAATGCTCTCTTGACTTTTGTCCTATATTGACCTGGTTAACTTGTCTCATTTCAGTATATAAAGCATCTCCGATGTGAGTATTGTGCGCCCAGACTATCCCCTTTGATCCATCTCCATATAGTTCAAGCAGTCTTTTTGAACTTTTATGCATGTGAACAGCCCTTGCGTTCCATGATTCGCTTCTCATTCCGGCAACCGATTTTCTGTAAAACTTTTCGGCATGTTTAACTACAAAACTGTTTTGAAGAAGATAAAAATAACCATGATCGTTCAAACTGGAAAAAGATGTCCGGTTTTCATTTATTATTTTAACAACTTTTCTGCTTTCATCAGAACAGTCATCAGCACCGTTCCTTACAGCGACGGCATATTCCCAACTGTCATCTTCATAGGCAAAAAAGCAGGAATAAAGTTCCTTGATCTTTTCATAAAAGGGAGGGTAGCTGTCTCTGAGCGAATCAATGATCGATCTTTTAGATCTCCATTCATCATAAACATCCATACCGTAAAAACCCACTCTTTTTTCTATCGGCAGTTTTTCGTTGTATTCTTTAAGCCACTGTGCCAATTCCAAGGTTTCATGGTTTCCCCACATCCATTGAGGCCATCTGTCAGTACTGCCAAGAACATCCAAAGCTGAAGAAGGAGCACCTTCAAAACCTTTGACATATTTGTTAAGCTCATAAAGTGATGCAAAATCTCCTTCAACAAGTATGAAGTTGAAACTTTTCTCTTTTATCAATCTTTTGCTTATTTCTGCCCGCCATTTGTAATATTCATGTGTGCCGTGACTGGCTTCCCCAAGCAGAACCAGCTTTTTTCCTGAAGCTTCTTCAATGAGTCTGTCAAGGTCAGTAATCTCATTAAGGGCAACAGCCTTTTTTGCCAAATATGTTTCCAAAGTAAGTTCTTCTTGTGTCTGATCGAAAAAAAACAGGGAAGCAATAAGTATAAGTCCCAGAATTAATGGTAAAATCAAAAAAAACTTTTTCATAGGCACCTCCATATTGAATAAACATGTCGGTAAACTATATCATCTTTTAGTGAAAAATAAAGTTTATGAATATCAATGACTTGTAAAAAAAGTTAAAAAAAGTTCATTTTTTCTCTTGACTGACCGGTCGGTCTATGCTAAAACATGAAAAGACCGACCGGTCGGTCAAGTTCTTTAATTTTTGCAGTGGAGGTGAATATGTTCGGCGGAATTGATTTAAGCAGGGGAGATCAGACAAAAGCAAAAATCGTTGAAGTTGTTATGAAGATAATCGCAAGAGACGGTTTTAAAGATCTCACCACAAGAAAGATTTGTGAAGAGGCGGGAATCGCCAAAGGGACTTTGTATCACCATTTTGAAAACATGGATAATGTTGTTGCTGAAAGTATCCGGTTTATGCATGACCAGGCTCTTGCATACTTTGAAAACAAAGACTTTGGTACACTGGAAGAGTTCTTTTACACTTTGGGGGATGTTTCAATGTCAATAGTAATAGAGCAGAAAGAAAATGGAAGAAGGCTGGTTTCATTCTTTGACGAAACTGTCAGCAACCCTTTGTTATATGATCTTCAAAGACAGACACTGAAAGATTGGCATGATCTGATATGCAGGAAAATTCAGTTTTATACAGAAGAAGAAATATCAGATGAAGTCCTTAAAGAGATCGGGACAACTCTTTACATAGTTGTTGCCGGTTTTAAGCTTGTACTTTATTTTGAAGATGATGTTGAGATGATAAAAAGTCTATGGAAAAAACATTCTAAAATACTTGCGTCACATGTGGGTGAAGATAAATGGAGGAAATGGAAATGAAAAAATTAACGATCATTTTAATTGTTGCGTTGCTTTTTACAAGTTTAACTGCAACTGAAAAAAAAGAAGATGTCTATGACATCCTTGACAAAGTTGACAGAGTTTATCGCTCAAACACGAGCCATGCGGAAATGGAGATGGAGATCACCACTCCCAACTGGAAACGGACAATGAGAATGGAAGCGTGGAGTGAGGGGATGGAAAAAACATTTGTCACTATCCTTGCTCCGGCAAGGGACAGGGGTGTTTCCACACTCAGAGTTGATAACGACATGTGGAACTTTTTTCCTAAGGTTGGAAGAGTTATGAAAGTTCCCCCGAG
>SLGQ01000271.1 GCA_007136595.1 Candidatus Sumerlaeota bacterium
AGGTCAGTATCTCTATTTTTATAATATTTTTACTTCACTTTTTTCTTATAAACCTGTGTTTACCAATGTTAAAATTGATGGAAAAGAAGTAATAAACGAAAAAGCTCTTTCAATAAATATTGGAATCGGCAAATATAACGGTGGCGGAATGATGCAGGTTCCCCATGCTGAAATTGATGACGGACTGATCGCTTTCACATTCATTGGAGATATCGGCAAAATGGGAGTGATCCTTAATTCTTCAAAACTAAAAAGCGGAGAAATTGGAAAAGTAAAAAAAGTACAGCTACTTAAAGGCAAAAAAATAGAAATCATGACAAATTCAAAAATGTTATTTGAAGCAGATGGCGAAGCACTCGGAGAAACTCCGCTGACTTTTAATATTGTTGAAAAAAAATTGCGTGTGATAAGCAATTTAAAATAAAACCCAGGAGAGCAATATGAAAAAGATTTTAATTACCGTGCTTTTATTGTCAGTGTTTGTGGTTGTTTCGTGTGGTGGAAGCGACACAGGGGACTCAGGAAACACGGGGGATACAGGAGATACTGGAGACACTGGAGATACGGGAGACACTGGAGACACTGGAGATACGGGAGACACTGGAGACACTGGAGATACTGGAGATACTGGAGACACTGGAGACACTGTAGACACTGGAGACACTGGAGATACAGGCAACACTGGAGACACGGGAGACACTGGAGACACTGGAGATACGGGAAATACGGGAAATACTGGGGATACTGGGGATACTGGGGATCCCGAAAGCAAACACTGTGTGAGATCATGTTCAGTTCCAAATGACTGTGTTTTTGAACCTTCAAATGCCATCACAGATGCCGATAACTGGGAGTGTAAAACAGGAATTTGCCACTATAAGGGTTGCAATAACGATGCGGAATGTGAATCAGTTTACGGTGTAACGGGAAAAACATACAGATGTAATAAGGATGGTGCATACGGTTATCCGGAATGCACACCTGTCTGCTCAACACCCCAAGATTGCAGTCTTTATCCTCCTGAATGGGAACATAACACAGCTTATGACAGTGACAACTATGAATGCAAATCCGGCTTGTGTTACTATAAAGGGTGCAATAATGATGCTGAGTGCACAGCAACACATCAAGCTGAAGGTTACGGGTGCAGAGAATTTGATTTTGGAGAAAAGAAACTGAAAATATGTGTAGCTTTGTGTTCAACACCTTCAGATTGTGTAGTAGCCGGCTCAAATTACACGGCTGATCACTATAAATGTGAAAACTCTCAGTGTGTCTTAAAAGAGTGTGCGGACGATCTCTGGTGCTCTAATCTGTTTGGCAACGATTATGTATGCCGATAATTTAAGCTTTGATTTTAGTGAAATTACGGGTGATCACCCTATAATATCTTCAATTGTCAGATAATGATCGAAATATTCACTTTCTTTGAGAGCTTTGTCCGGTCCATGCAGAGAAATTAATGCTTTTTCAATGGAATATCCTCTGGGAATATCCAGAAGTTCAATTTTTCTTGAAACCTCCTTTATTACAGCGGCGGAAATAAGATCGTTATGATATTTTATTTCACAGACAACAATTACATTGTCAATTCTTTTGTATAGCAGATCAATTTGAAATGTGGAGTCATCCCGCTTAAAATAAGGAGAGGCATAAAGAACCTCGTTTGCAAAACCCATCCTCTGAGCAAGATACCACGAATGTTTGAGACAGAACCGTTCAAAAGCAAATCCAAACCAGATTTTTAGATTTTCTTTGGAAACTTTTTCAAAAAGAGTTGAATTCATGGTGTTGTTCAAGTTTTTTATTGCGGTCATATTAGGTTCCATATATTTGAAATAAAACCGTAAAAATTCATCTGAAAGACGGTATTTACGAAATTTTGTTGTCCAACCGTATTCAAACGGAACAAATGATTCAATCAGTTCAGCTTTTTCGAGTTGAGTTAATACTTTTTTCAAACTCCCCCCGCTTTTTTTTCCTGTTTTTTCAGTAATTTCTTTAAATGTTAGAGCCTTTTCTTTCAAAATTTTTACAATCTCAATATAGTTTTCTGCGTGTGTATATTGCCTGTAAAGTATTTTTTCAACTTCATTCAGCATTAAGCTGTTTTCCGAAAAACATAAGCGATTGATATTCTTGTTAAAAGAGGAAGCGATTTCTATCTCTTCAAAATACTTTGGAACCCCTCCAAAGACCAACTGATAGTTCAATATTTCAACTTTATCCCTTTTTCCCTTAAAAAAAGAAGCTATTTCATCAGGATTCAATCCTTTGATAAGCATTTCTTCTGTTATCCTGCCATACAAAGCGTTGGAGTTAATAACTTTGTCAACCATGAAGGAGGCTATTGAACCGCAAAGTATCAACATAACATTCTTGTCTTTCCAGAAATTATCCCAGAAATATTTTATGATACTGATAAGCTGTTTTCTTCCGCAAGCCATCCACTGTATTTCATCAAAAAATATAACGATTTTTTCGCGGCTTTGTTTTTGTGCTATGATTTTTTCGGTAAAATAAGTAAAAACTTTTTCCCATCCGGAAAAATTTATGTCTTCAAGCAAAGAATCCTTGGTAAAATCAAACATTCTGCTTTTGAAGTGCTCTATCTGTTTTGAAGTGCTTAATCCCTCAATACCTTCAAAAAGAAAGCAGGAAGACTTATTCTTAAGAAATTCTTTAACAAGAGTGCTTTTCCCGACACGCCTTCTGCCATATATGACAAGAAGCTCGCTTTTTTTTGACTTAAAATTATTCTCTAATTTTTCCAGCTCATTTAACCTTCCAAAAAACATGATGATTTTCTCCTCTTGCAAAATCCGCCTTCGAAAGTTTTTTTGTTTTGAAGGCGGATTTGGTCAGTTTTCAAAATTCTCTTGTAATCTAAAAGGTGCTTTATATAATTAAACAGCTTTTTGTTGTTACTCTCTTGTGGAAATAGAACTTGATGACTGAAATCAGGGCTTACATTGCCGGGGGCGGGCTTGCCGCTCTTTCAACAGCATTTTATCTGATCAAAGATGGTGGCGTCAAACCTCAAAATATAACAATTTTTGAAGAATCAGATTTTTACGGTGGCGGTCTGGACGCTTTTCCTGAACCGAATAAAAACGGATACTTCATGCGTGGATTCCGGATGCTTGAGGAGAAAGTTTACTCGGCTCTTTTTGACTTGATGTCTGAAATACCATCCATTGAAGATCGTGAAAAAACTTTGATGGAAGAGTTTGCGGAATTTAACAAAGCGGTTAAAACCTGTTCTCTTTCAAGACTTGTTGAAAAAGGAAAAGCCATTGACTCAAAACCTCTTACGATGACATTTTCAGACAGATTAAGACTGCTTAAACTTCTTGCAACTCCTGAAAAAAAACTTCAAAACATCTCAATTGAAGAATATTTTTCACCCAAAGTTTTTGAAAGTAATTTCTGGTATGAATTTGCCACCACTTTCTCATTTCAGCCGTGGCACTCTGCAGAAGAACTGAAAAGGTATATACTTAGATTCATTCAGGATGCCCCTGTTCTGCATACTCAGACATGCATAAGAAGCACCAAATATAACCAGTATGAATCGATCGCTTTGCCCGTAATGAAATTTCTTGAAGAAAAAGGGGTAGTTTTTCAGAAGAACAGTGCTGTAACAAATGTAAATTTCATAGATAAAAATGAAAAAAAACAAATACATCAACTAACTGTTTTATCAAAAGAAGACGAAAAAACAATTGAAGTTGAAAAAAATGATCTTGTTTTTCTTTCTCTTGGCTCAATGGTTGCCGACTATTCTACAGGCTCAATGGATAACCCCTCTGCAAAAGAGCCTTCAAGCAAATCTCTATCGTGGGATCTATGGGAAAAGATAGTCCTCATCTCAAATCAATTTGGAAAACCTGCCGTTTTTAACAAAAACATAGAAAAAACCAAGTGGACTGCCTTTACTGTCACATTCTCAGATCCTCTCTTTTTTGATCTGCTTCAAAAAATTACAAAAAGAAAAGCGGGGGAAGAAGGTCCTTTAACAATAATAGATTCCAACTGGCTCATATCTTTTGCTGTCCCGAATCAGCCACATTTCATTGGACAACCTGAAAATCTGCAAATTTTATGGGGTTACGGCTTAAACACCGATAAAGTTGGAAATTTTATAAATAAAAAAATGCCGGAGTGCAACGGCAGAGAAATTTTGACTGAAATTGTTAAACATCTTCATTTTGAGGACCATCTTGATAAGATCATAAATTCTGCCAATGCGATTCCATGTACAATGCCACATATCACAAGTCAGTTCATGCCAAGAAAATTTGGTGACAGACCTCAAATTGTTCCGCCGGTTTCAGAAAATTTTGCATTTATCGGACAATACTGTGAAATCCCCGAAGACATCGTATTTACCCTTGAATATTCAGTCAGAAGTGGGCAGATCGCTGTCAACACGCTCCTTGAAACCGGCAGAAAACCTACTCCGATCTATCGTGGCAGACGAAATCCTAAGCATGTTTTCAATATCATCAGAACAGCTTTCAGGTGATTTTTAATCATAAATGACAGAAGACCCGAAACGGTTTGGAAACTCTGACTCCTGAATAGTCCTGATATTCATAAGAACTCTGTGATTTATCGGAGATCTGAGCTGTTTAACATGGAACTGGATATTTCTGTTGAACATCCGGGGGTTTATCCCCCAGTTTTCATCGGAAGCTGTCATTATGAAATATAATTCATTAAACGATATCAGCAAAGCCTTCTCCGGATCGGGACGAAAATCTCTCTGTTCAACAAAACGGCGTTCAAGGGTATATTTTCCAAGTTTTTTCCCATCTTTCGTCTCAATACTCCAGACAGTTACACTTTCAGGAATGCTTACAACGGTATCTTCTATTTCAACCGCAGCGGCAATAAGTCCCGTCTCTTTATATTTCACCCTTCTCATAATGAGATCCTTCTCTTTATTAAATGGGTCATCAAAAACGATCGTATCCCCTAACCCTTTGTTTTCACCGTTTCCTTTTGCAAGAAAATCCCATCCTTCAGAATAGTACCTTGTCTGAGTAGGATATATTGGATCAATGTTTCTGATATTATATATTCCGGATGATATTAATTGAAAAATATCATTGCCTCCAGCAATATAAACAACTTCTTTCCCCTGATCATGTTCCCTTTTCAGGTTGGAAAGAGTGTTTCCGTGCCAGGCATACCATTCTCCCCTTGCAAGGTAATACCAGATAACCTCATAAAGAAAGCGGGCAACGGGAAAATTTTCTTTGCTTTTCAAAATACCTGTAAAATGGTTGAAAGTAGTTGGGTAAAAACAGTATTCAAAAAACCTGTTAGCTACACTGTTGAGAACAGAATATTTGTTGCTGTAATCAATATCATGAAGGAGCGTTTCTAAAAAATTGCGGTATTTACGGTAAATTTCATTTAAGTTGTCATTGTTTACATCCCATTGTTCCAACATACTTATTTCAAAAGAAGTGAATTTGTGAAATATAAGATAATCAACGAACAAAGATATGTCACTTTCAAGATAACTCCTCATTTTCTCAAGGTGTTTTACAGCTTTGTCTATTTCTTCCTTAGACAGTTGATTATAGACGGGAGTCCTGGGAAAAAGAAAATTTATTTGAGGTATTATGTCTCTGGGCATTTTATCCATAAAGTCTTCTACAAATATGGCATCAACTTTTCCCTTGAGATTGTTAAGATTGTGATCGACTCTTATTTCCTGAATATTCAGCCATCTCCCGAAAACATCACTGCTGGTTTTTGTTACAAATGTTCCTTCCTTGATCTCAGCTTTCTGATCAATTTCAAAAGTTTCAGTGGTTTCAGTTGTTTCTGTGGTCTCAGGCTTTTCAGAAGATGCCGGAGATACTTGTACCGCTTTTACATCTTTCTGTTTCTTTTCATTTCCACATAAAAGAGTGCAATTAAAAAAGAAGCTGAAAGCTGTGAAAAGCACAAGTATTATATACGACAGCTTCATATTGGTCTCCTCCGTATCAGAATGAATTCCCAAAATTAAAATACCAGTTTAACTCTCCTTTCGTTGTCAAACCTTTTGCAACTCCTAATGTAAGGATAATTGGAACTCTGTAAATAAAATATAAATATAATTTTAACTCACCTCCGGCACCTGCAATGAATTGCCTGTTAAAAAGATTGAGATCATCCGATGCCGTTCCCATATCATAAAAAACTGCACCCTGAAGGTTCCTGAACATAATGGGAGTTGTTCCAAAACCTTTGTTTATTGAAAGGATGTGGAATCTCAATTCATTATTCGTATAATAAACATTCTGCCCGGAAATAGCCCCATAATTATAACCCCTTACTGTAACAGTCGAGCTTGTTCCGCCAAGAAGTATCGATTTTATATCTATCATTTCCATTCCAAGTTCATTTCCACCAAGAGTAAAGTAAGATTCTGAAAGAAAACGGAGGTATAGAGAGTGTTTGGTGACAAATCCAAGTTTCCCGTTCTTTAAAAGCAGAAAACTCAGTTTTGCATCTGGAGAAAAAGTTATCGTCCTGAAATCATCAAAAAGGGATTTCTGGAACACTACCGGAAGACTCAATGAAAATCTTTCCATATCACCGAAAATAAAATAACTTCCGGGATTAAAAGGGAAACTTATTCCATAAGAAAAAGATGCCGTCAAAGATACTCTCTCTCTATCCTGCGGAGCGACAACAAGGGGGTCCATACTGTCTGAAATCTTTTCATCCAGAATATTTATCCCCACAGAAGACCTTAAATAATTTGAGGATTTTACAATTTTTGAAGGACGGAGATGGAACAATCCGTTAAAAGAACCTGAAATGGAAAATCCTGTGTTAAATCTGTTTGCGGTTTTGTTGATACCTGACATTTTATCTAAATCAGAAAAATCTCTTGCGTATGTAAAATACCACCTGCCCCCGGGAAGAACAAATTTGTCAAAATAATTTACAGAGGTGAACCATCTGTCAAGGGATCCAAAAGTTTTAGCAAAGTTAAGAATGTAAGATCTCTGAAGATCGTTCGATTCACCTTCGATCGAAAAACCGACAGTGTGGGTGTTGGATGACCCTCTGTAGTCAGGAAGGATTATTGAAGGGAACAACCCTTCATAAAACTTTGCGTTTTCAAGCTCAAGCCCCTCAATTTGCTCAGGTTTATGTTGTTCTGTTATTTTTTTGACATCTGCTGCCGTAACAGTCCCTGCTTCAATGTTCTCAATCGGATGCCAGGCAGGATAATATCCGTCATTATCAAAAGAAATGAAAAAAATGTCACTCCCTATCAATTTTGGAAAAAGAGCAACCAACTGCGGTTTGTAAAGCTGCGTCATTTTGCCGGTCTGAAGATCAATATGCATCGGAATTATATAACCATCTTTCCCGGTTGAAAAAACAAGCTCGTCATCTCTTAGAAAATATACTGAATATTGCTCACCTTCAATATTTATCTCAAAAAGTTCTTCCAACGGAATATCAAAAAGAAAAATGTTTTTTTCATGCCCATGTCTGTTGCCTGTAAAAGCCAGAGCATTTCCATCTTCAGTTATACTCAGGCTATACATAGAGTTCAGCATCGGAAATTCCCATTCGCTGATCTTTTCGCCATCAAGTGAGCTTCGGGTAATACGGTTAATGCCGTCTCTGAAAGAAATATAATAAACATCATCATTTTTCCCGAAAAGAGTTTCCATGACAGAGCCGTTACGGGTAATTTTTTCTGTTTTTCTTTTTTGAAGGTCGGTAAGAACTATCTCTTTTCTGCTATAACGGTTATCAATGTTGAAAGTGGAAGGAAAAACTATCTTTTTATTTTTCATGCTGAAAGAGTCGTGGTAAGGAATTGAAGCAAGATAATCCATTTTTTTAGATTCAAACTGATAAAGCCCCATTCTTCCGACAGCTGACCCACTTACAACATATCCGTCACTATTAAGATCCACAAAAACCGACCTGAATCTTCCTGAGTAACCATCTGCTCTGCTTGAGACATTTCTTTCTTTTAAAACCCTTTCCCGGTTTTTCTTGATGAAGTCGTCATACAATACGGAGGGTTTTTCTTCAAGTGCGGACTTCATTGCCGTGCCCACGATCGCAACGGGTATAATGTCGTCAGACATTTCAATGAACATTTCAGACATTTTTTCAGCCGAATATCTGTTTATCAGATAGTCATAAAAAAATGTGCCATAGAGATAAAGTGTGCCTCCACTCATCCAGTGGTCCGGAATTCCTGATAAATGTCCCAGATCAAACTCGTTTCCTTTCAGAAAAAAAGAATCAAAATATGCCTGATAAAGAGGGCTGTTAAGCCTCCCTTTTCCACCGATAAGAGATTCGCTGTATATTGCAACACCCTCTATCATCCAAAGGGGGATCATTCCACCGGGGAAATAGAGGTTTCCAAAAACCGTATTGACAAATTTGGGAAATCCTTTTGTCATTCCTATCTGTGTCGAGTGAGTATATTCATGGACATGAAGTCCCTGTTCCCAACTTGTAAAACTGGATAAAGTCGAATATCTGGAAGGGGGAAACATATAAAGCATTATTGTGTTTTTAAGATAAGATCTTGACCATCCGTTTGCAATGTCTGTTTCTCTGTCATAAACTGTGATTATTTTTTTATCGGGAATCCAACCATAAAGATTTTTTATAAATTTTTCAGATGCTTCAGCCTCTTTTATAAGTCTTGAGATCACCGATTCATCAAGATTTTCAGAAAAATAAAGTATCTGGTGGTCAGTTTCATATCTTTTGAAGTTGACTCTGGGATAGTCCGATCCATAAATATTTTGCAGAAAATAAAACAGTGACAGAAAAAGTAACAAAGTTCCTTTTTTCATTGGTCTCCCAACTTTGGTTCCGGATAATATTAGACATTAAAAAACAACATAATGCAAGAATGTGTGATATCAATAAAGAATTTCTTGTTTTTTTCGGTTATTATCATTAATGTTTGAGCAGAAACGATCTTTACGGAGCAAACTATGAAATCAAAAAAAGAAATTGCACTTGAACAAAGTATATTGAAAAAACTTACAGGTCCCGCTTTAGATTTTACGGAAAACATCTTTAATGACATTGAGGTACACCACCTTCAAAATTATGCAAACACCGTTTCAATAACTAGACTCAACTACAATGACCATGGACCTGTTCACATGAAAAAAGTCGGGCTGAACTCAATAAAAATAATGAAAATTCTCAACGAACAGGGATTTAAGTTCAATCTGGAACAAGAGGGTGTGGGAACTTATGATGACAGCCTCACTGCCGTTCTTGCAGCTTCTCTTCTTCACGACATAGGAATGACCATCGGTCGGGAAAATCATGAAAAAAATGGAATGATAATTGCTGCTCCGCTAATTGAAAAAATTTTAAAAAAAGTATATCCGAAGAACATTGAAAAGCAGATAATTGTTAAATCACTTGCCCTTGAATGTATGGCTGGACACATGGGAACTCAGAAAATTCACAGTTATGAAGCTGGAGTTGTCCTGATAGCTGATGGTTGTGACATGGAAAAAGGGAGAAGCCGGATACCGATAATGTTAAATGCAGCTCCAAAACCCGGAGACATTCACCAGTATTCTTCCGCTTCCATAGATAAAGTGAAAATATCAAAAGGAAAAGAAAAACTTTTGGCAATTGATGTTGAAATGACTGCTTCTGTCGGGTTTTTTCAAATCGAAGAAGTGCTTTTTCATAAGATAAATGCAAGCACTTTAAAACCATTTATTGAGCTTCGTGCCGGAGTGGAAGGGAAAGAACCTAAAAGATATCTATGATCGGGAGTTGTAAAAATCATGAAAAAAAATGTCATTGCAGTTGATAAAGCTTTCAAACTTCTTTCAAAATGGGCACAAACTATAGGGCATGTTCCTATAATTGACCTTATGGCGGCAGGCGGGGAAAATCCATGGAAAATACTTGTTTCCACAATGCTTTCAGCAAGGACAAAAGACAGCGTTACGGCAAGTTCATCAAGAAAACTTTTTAAAGTTGCAGACACTCCGCAGAAAACTGCAAAGTTATCGGTTGAAAAGTTAAGAGAACTTATTTATCCGGTCGGATTTTACAAAGTAAAAGCTGAAAATTTAAAAAAACTCGCTGAAATAATTGTTGAAAAGTATAGCTGTCAAGTTCCTGAAACAGTTGAAGAACTTGTTACGCTCCCCGGAATCGGCATAAAAACTGCATCACTTGTTTTTATTAAAGCCTTTAATGGATATGACATCTGCGTTGACACCCATGTTCATCGTATTGCTAACATGTGGAATCTAGTTAAGACCGATACACCCGAAAAAACAAGGGAAGAACTCAAAAAAGTCCTCCCAAAAAAATATTGGAAAGAACTTAACCAGCACATTGTAACTCTTGGGCAGACAATATGCCGCCCCATGAAGCACGAATGCGGCAAATGCCCTCTGAATAAAATATGTCCCGAATCAAAAACTTGATTTTACTCAGGGTGTTATTTCTTTGGAGCGACAAGCACAATTCAAATTGCTAATTTGAACATATGCAAAATATTCCAATTACTAATTGACATATTTGCAAAATATGATAAGGTATGGTGTAAAGAGTGGAGGCAAAAATGGAATTTTTAAAGATTGAAGAGATATTGAGTGATCAAAGAGCGGTGTTTAGCGGCAAATCGTCCGGAACAGAGCGGAACATAGATTTTAAAACTGCTTTAAAGCATCAAAGGATCGTTGTGGTTTCAGGAGTGAGAAGAGCAGGTAAATCAACTCTTTTAAGGCAGTTTTCTAAAAAAATGGATGATTGGCATTATGCAAATTTTGATGATGAGAGATTTATAAATTTCACGGTTGATGACTTCCAAACGATGATGTTGATATTCCACAAAAGATCTCTTTCAAAAAACATTATAATTGATGAAATACAGAATATTGATGGCTGGGAAAGATTCGCAAGAAGGATACATGATGAAGGATATAAGCTGTTTATAAGCGGCTCAAATGCC
>SLGQ01000334.1 GCA_007136595.1 Candidatus Sumerlaeota bacterium
AAGGAGACGAACTTGAAAAAACAAATTGATAAGCTTGAAGAAATTATTATATTATTAGCTGATAGAAAAAACAAACAAGTTGGAAAACTTGCTTTAGAAGTTGCTGAAAAAGTCTTAACAGGGAGGGAAATAAAAGATTTAACTTTTTGTCTCGAAAAAGAACTTGTTGAACACGAAAAGGCTATGGTTCTGACAAGAAACCTTTGCACAGGATGTGAGGAGATAAAAAAAGAGTTTCCTGAATCAGCCTTATATGTTGATTACGAATTGCTCGAAAACTGGCTTATGAAGAATAGCAAAAATGGCTTTGTTGTGTTTCCGATTCTTGTTGAGAACGGCAAAATAACAGCAACAGGAAAAAACTTGAGATATTTTAAAAATAAACTTGACACCCGAAAAAACAAAGTATAGAATTATTTAACGATCTTTTTTAGTGGAGGCTTAAATGAAATTATCAGAAAGACTTGAGAAAATGAATTTGCCCGGATTGCGGGAGACCGGAGAAATGGAATCAAAAGACATAACCGTAAAGGTAAAGCTTTTTTGCCCCTTGTTAAGTTGGACTTGGTATCTGGTTGAGTATGACCCTGAAAACAAAGAGGCGTACGGGTATGTTGATGGCGATTGTCCGGAACTCGGCTATATATCCATAACTGAACTTGAAAACACAAGGTTTCATCTTGGACAGGTTGTCGAAATTGACAAGCATTGGACTCCTGTACCCTTGAGCGATGTAATGGATTCTGTAAAAAGCGGTACTCACTTATGAAGTCGCTTGACAAAGTAAAGAAGAAATTTTTAGAGCTGTTTCCGACAGAAAAAAATGTAAGGGAGCGCAGATTTGAAAAAGCAGGTTATAAATGTGAAATGTGCGGCGGTGTTAAACTACTGCAAATGCACCATTTGATCGAGGGCAAGCTAAGGAGAAAGTTCTTTGAAAGGTTATTTTCAGTTAGAATAGTTTGTGACAATTGTCACCTATGGGGCAAAAAAGCAGACACCATAACACACTACAGAAAAGAACTTGCTCTTGAGCTTCTGCAATGGTTTAGCAAGGAAGATGTGAGAACAATAATCGGTAAAGAAGATTTATTTAAGGAGGTAACAGAATGAAGATGACTAAGATAGACACAGCGAGAAAGATTATCGAGCAGGGGAATTGTATGGGCATAAGTTGTAAAAATTGCTTTACCACGAGAAAAGAATGTTGGGACACTGCTGGAAACCACAGAATGATACATCTTGCCGAAGCCTACATCAAGCGATATGGCAGACCAAAGGTTAAGAAACCTGAACCGAGAAAGCAAAGAGCCTCCGAGATTCTAACCAACGGTTATTTTTGCGGGGGAATATGCAGGATAAAAGACAAGAAGTGTGCTTTTCACCAAGACTGCAAAGATGCTGAATGGATGGGGTATGGAGACCAAGCACTTCCCGCAATCCAGAGTTTCAGAGATTTTATAGATAAGGAGGCAGGTGTCACGAAAAAGGTTGAATATGTCAGGTGTGTTAAAAATAATAACGTTCCTTTGACAGCAGGAAAGATATATGAAGTTGTGAAAGAAAGCGAGGTTGGCTTTAATGTTGTTGATGATGTGGGAGAAAAGAGGGATTATTATAAGTACAGATTTGAACCTGCTGAAAAACCAGTTGTAAAGGAAAACTTTACGCCTGAGCCGATGACAATTGAAGAAATACACAAAGCCTTTATGAACAAAGAAAAGATATATGATGTCGGTGATGATTATCTTAATGAAATAGATCTTTCCAAATATGATTATTTGAAAATAGCAAGAGATAGCATAACCGCTGAAAGTGAAGGAGAGGTTTGCTTACTCGTAACATATTTAAAAAGCACTTATAAAACACATGCAGAAGCCTACAAGGTATTTGCGAGCAGGAGGTAGAACAATGAAAAAAACAATGACGACTAATTATTTCAGGGCGTTTTACCAGATGCGGAAAAATCCCGTAAAGTATTATGCCCAAAGGTTGCTTGATAATCTTGATAACAGGATTGTCAAGGCAAGATCATATCGGTTGTCTGAATATTTTTGGAAACTTAAAATGAGGAAGGCAAAATGAAAATAGCTGATGTAATTTTTTTGGTAATTATGGCTTGGATTTTATCAATATTCCTTGTTGTAAAGTGTGATGACGAGATAGCCGAAGTAGAGGTTATATCAACAAGAAGCTACTGGATTGATTACAGTAAGGAGGAATTGCTTGACCTGTTACAGGAAGGATACTGTGCAGGTGGCAAGTTGGAACATTTAAAGGTGTCAATATGGCACTGCAAGGAGGCACAAGATGCAAGAAAATGAAAAAATATTAGCCGAGCTTATTATTGAAATTCAGAGGAAGTTCGAGGAAGATGCTTTTTATGATGAAGATGGCAGAGAGTGTTTCGGGTCTGTCAAAAACATAAAGAATATTTTTGAAATGGACAGAACACCCGATGCTTTAAATGAAAAATATGCTTTTCATGCCTGTGAAGATAAGGAAACAGTGTGTGGAATAAACAGAGGTGTTTATAAAAATGACAATAGCGATGACAAGTGGTCTGTATTTTGGTTTTTAAGGAAAAGGACGACAGGGTATTCTTACTGTTTACCAATGGATTTATATTATAAAATTGTAAAAAACTGGCACTGCAAGGAGGAGTGATATGAGTGAAATAACGCTTGATGTTTATTTGAACGGCAAGAAAATAGGTTTTGTGAAATCACAGGACTGGTATAATTCAGGCAGAATGTTTTTTGTGGATGAAAGAGAA
>SLGQ01000217.1 GCA_007136595.1 Candidatus Sumerlaeota bacterium
ATCAAAGACCAACAAAAGATGAACATAAGTCGTTAATAAATTTCTATGTTTCTCGACAATCAATGCAAGAAAAGAAAATTGGTGAAGATTTGAAACGATTGAGAAACAAAAGAAACAATGCTGACTATGAATTTTATTCAAATTATCGCTCATCAGAAGCAGTATTGTCTGTGAAATTTGGTGAGAGAATTATCCAGTTGATTAATAGTCCGAAAATATAATCTGCACTGATCTAGTTAAGCCGCGTCAGCATGATGCTTTTTAAAGCCAAAGAAAAGGCTGCAAAAAGGGAAAACCGGAAATAGTCAGTCAATTTTCCCCCGGAGTTTTTTTATTTCGCTCCGCACTTTTTTTGTTTTGAGTCTTTTTTCTATTGATGCTTTTGTGGGACGGGTCTTTTTCCGTTTTTTAGGAGTGTAAAGAGCTTTTTCGATCAGCTCTTTTAGCCTGCTGACAGCCGTTTCTCTGTTTTTCAGCTGACTTCTATCTTCCTGAACTTTTATAAGGATATCTCCGCTTTCTGTAATACGGTGATCTTTTGTTTTTTGGAGTTTATCTTTTAAAAACCGGGGGAGAGATGATGTTTCAATGTTCAGTCTCAGTTGAACGGCACTGCTTGTTTTGTTTACATGCTGTCCACCCGGACCCACAGATCTTACAGCAGAGAACTCGATTTCAGAAAGATCTATTGAAACCTCTTTTCCATCTTTGCTGGTGCATTTTAATAAATCTGTTTCGCCCATCACCTAAATTCCTGCTCAAACAACAAAAAACATTTTAAGTATCAGTTCAGTTTTGTCCAATTTAAAAGAAATAACTGCAAGAGTGTTGAGAGATAACGGAATTTGATTTATTTTTCAGTTGACTTATTATGTCAATGTTGTTTGTTTCGTAATTTTTTGAGGATTCTTTGGTTAGAAAATATGTTCCGATAGATGATGAATATAACAGTTCGTCAAAAAACAGATCAAAAAAGAAAGCAAAGAAAATATTTGATGATGAAGTGAAAAAGGATTTTGATGCCATACTTCAGGAATTCAATAAAAAAGTTCTCGAAAACAAAAAAAACGATGAAATTCTTGAAAAATCAAAATCTTATGACTTCAGGAAGGTAATTCCTCCCAAAGAAACCTATTCTAAACCTCCTATGACCGAAGAAGAGAGAAACAGGTATAACGAGCTGAAAAAAATAGTGACAAATATAAAAACCGATACCCCTAAAGATATTGGGAGCGAAGGAAAAATAGAAGCCGCTTACAGAAAACTTCTAAATGATATGCAGTGTGAAGCAGTTTTTACTCTTGATGGACCGGTTCTTGTAATTGCCGGAGCAGGTAGCGGTAAAACAAGAACAATAGTTCACCGTGTTGCATATATGCTTGAAAAGGGGATAGATCCGTATTCGATCCTACTGCTCACTTTTACAAAAAGAGCTGCGGGAGAAATGATATCAAGAGTGAACTCTCTTACCGGTTCAGGTGCCGCTTCAAAGATCACCGCCGGAACTTTTCACAGTTTTGCAAACATGGCGTTGCGGATGTACGGACAAATCATCGGAATAAAACCTAACTTCACGATATGCGATCAAGTTGATGCCGCAGATATGATCGATCTTGTTAAAAATGATCTCAATTTAAAAAAAAGATCTAAACCTTTTCCCAAAAAAAGAATAGTTGCAGAGATCATAAGCAGGGCGAGGAACACATTGAAACCTGTCGGGTTCGTAATTGAACAGCAGTATTCAAAATATTCTGAATTTACTCAAGATATAGCGGCAATTGCGCAAAAGTACGATACTTTTAAAAAAGAGAGGAATGTTTTTGATTATGATGATCTTCTTGAGCGGTTTTTAGAGGGGCTTAAAAGTTCAAAAAAGTTTCTTGAAAAAATTCAGAAACGATACCGTTTCGTCATGGTCGATGAATATCAGGATACAAACACTTTTCAGGGTGAAATAGCTGATCTTATTGCACTTCCCGAAAGGAACATTATGGTTGTGGGGGATGATCTTCAAAGTATTTACGGTTTCAGAGGAGCCGCCTTTGAAAACATTCTCAGGTTTCCCGGCAAGTGGTCTGACTGCCGCATTGTCAAACTTGAGCAAAACTACAGAAGCAGAAAAGAGTTGCTTGATTTTACTAACTCAATCGTTGACAACTGCTATGCCGCCTATAAAAAAGTCCTTTTTTCTGATATGCCGGGATCTGTCGAACCTGTTGTTATCAGAGTTGGAGATGCTGAATCTGAAGCAGTTTTCATTGCAGATGAAATTGATAAAGCATTGGAAAAAATACCTGCGGGAGAAATAGCGGTTCTTTACAGATCGGGGCACCACAGTAATTTTATTCAGGCGGAACTGCTCAAAAGAAACATTGAATTTGCAGTTTATGGTGGAATAAAATTTATAGAAAGAAGACACATAAAGGATATAGTAAGCTATGCCAGGATCGTACAGAATCCTCTCGATTCAGTTGCTTTGAACAGAGTTTTGAAGCTCATTTTGGGAGTTGGTTCCCAAACAGCGGTCAAAATCATTTCTGATATTACCGAGTCAGGGTTCAATTCGATCTCAGGCTATTCAAAAAGAAAGTATTTTGAAGGTCTTAAAGAGATGTTCAGTATGATCTTTGATGCAGGGAAAGAAGGGCTTTCAGCAATTGAAAGAATAGATATCATAATAAACTACTATCTTCCTGTTTTAAAGGGACTTGAAGCAGATTATGATGACAGAGTCAAAGATATAGCCGTTTTAAGGCAGATCGTGTCAAAATACAAATCGCTTGAAAAGTTTCTATCCGATTTTTCACTTGATCCTCCTTCTTCCCAGTTAAGTTCAGGGGAGGCTCAAACGACAGATGAAATGACAGGTGAAAAAGTTGTCCTTTCAACTGTTCACAGTGCTAAAGGGCTTGAATGGCACACTGTATTTGTGGTGCATCTTCTTGACGGATGTTTCCCTTCAGAAAGATCAATGGGAAGAATGGACGATCTTGAAGAAGAAAGAAGGCTTTTTTATGTTGCATGTTCAAGAGCCAAAGAACTCCTTTATCTTACCTTTCCGGCAGCATTGTCATTTTATGGCGGGAATCTTACACTTCCAAGCCGGTTTATAGCTGAAATTGATGAAAAATATTACAAGATCCAACAATGAAAGATCACTTTTCCGATTTAAAATAATGTTCTGTCAGTGACTTTGTGAGTTCCATGCAGATTATCAGTATTACAGCACTGTAATAGACCCAGAGGATACTTGTAACTATCCATGTGGCGGAACCATAAAAAAGTGAGAATGTAGAAAGTTCAGTTATATAAAAATTGTAAAGCAGTTTTGCTCCGTTCCAAAGAACACTGAAGGTGAGAGCACCTATAATGACGGCTCTTTTGGAAATTCCCGCTTTAAAGGTGAAATAAAAAATAAGAACTTCAAAAAGGACAATTATGACAAGTGTTGAAAGTATGAACCCGTATATCCATCCCTGAGTGAACATATTAAGTATCCATGAAACAGAGGGGAGCTGATCTGAAACAGAATTTAAAACTGAAGCAAAAATAGTTGTCATATAGTGAAAGAAAAAGAGAAATGTTACAATTGTAACAAGAAACACGAGCCCAAGAAGCCTGCTGAGAAGAACATTGAGAGATTTTCCTCCGAAAATTCTGAAAAAACAGTATTGGAGCGTTGAAAACAGAAGTGTTGAAGATATTGCCGCAGAAATAAGCCCGATAGTAGTAAGACTTGTTTTATAATCAGATATCCGGACAAATCCGATAATATACCTTTCACTTAAAAATGGAATTGCAAGATTGAGATAATCTTTTATCAAAGTAACCATCTCTTCGGTTGTCAGCTCATATATTCCCTGCAGATAATCTATCAAATATCCGGCTGCGGCACCCACAAGTATTAAAAAAGGGATGAAACTGAGGAGAAAATAAAAGCTGATCCCGGCAGAAAAAGTAAAACCGTCATCTTTATAAAAACCATAAAAAGTATCCCACAACATCCTTAAAAACCTGCTTTTTTGTAAAATTTTTTCTCCTATTTCCAGGGATGTTTCTGTCAGCTTTTTAATCTTTTCTTTCATGATCTTTTTAAGCTTCTCCTGAATATCATTTTTATTGGGACACCTTCGTAAGAAAATGTATCGTAAAAACGGTTCAGCAAATATCTGTGGTATGAAAAATGCATGGATTCTGGACTATTAACCTTCATAACTATAGTTGGAGGAGCTGTTTCAACCATTTCAATTGATGAAAAAAACATGGGACGGTTCTTTTTTGTAAGTGGTGGTGGATTTCTTCTTGTGCATGTTGACAGCCATTCCATAAGAACATCTTTTTCAACAGATTTATTGTAACTGTCATATATTTCAATTATTTTATCCAAAAGTTTGTTAACTCTCATTCCCTTCATTGCAGATATTGAAATGATGGGCGCATAAGGTGCGAACTTTATTCTGTCTCTGAGATCTTTTACAATTTTTTCGTAAGTTCCGGTTTCTTTTTCAACGGTATCCCATTTGTTTATTACAATTATGGCACCTTTTCCTTTGTCGTGGGCAAGTCCAAGGATCCTGAGATCCTGATCTGTGGCAAGCTCATTTGCATCCATCATGAAAATTACAATATCTGACCGGTCAATTGCCCTGAAAGCTCTCACGATTGCCGCTTTTTCCATAAGTGCTTCAATTTTCTTTTTTCTTCTGATCCCTGCGGTATCAATTATTTTAAAAGATTTTTCTTTGTATTTAAAAAATGAATCTATAGGGTCCATTGTTGTGCCGGGAATAGGGCTTACAAGCATTTTTTCTTCACCGATAATGGCATTGGTCAAAGTTGATTTTCCAACATTGGGTCTTCCGATTATTGCGAGTTTTATTTCATTTTCTTTATCACCGTAAACTTCTTTTATCTCTTTTTCAGTCCAGAAATCTTTGGTCATTTCATCAAGAAAATCATTAACTCCGTACCCTGTTTTTCCGGAAAGAGGAAAAACAACCTCAGCACCGGTTTCATAAAATTCCATTGCCCATGGATCTTTTTCTTCCGAGTCAATTTTAGTGACGGCAAGCCAATATCTGATCTGTTTTTTTCTTATAAGATCCATTATTTCTTTATCATTTTCACTTAGACCGGTTTGTCCGTCACACAGTAAAATAACTCCGTCAACCTGGATCAAAACTTCGTTTATCTGATCTCTGATCCCTTTTGTGATAGCGTTTGTTTCATCTTCATCAATGTGGAATCCACCAGTGTCAATAATGGTAAAAGGTTTGTCAATATAAACAAGTTCCTGATAGTTAAGGTCCCTTGTAACGCCGGGCATATCATCTATTATTGCAAAATTTTTCTTCAATATTCTGTTAAAAAGAGTTGATTTCCCCACATTGGGTCTTCCGATTATCGCTATTACCGGTTTTATGTTGTTGTGTGCCGTGACTGCCATATCAAACTACCGCCAAAAAAGAAAATAACATCCATAAACTTACACCGATTCAGCAAAAAGGCAAGATTGTTGTTTTCCTTTGTTAACACAAAACAAAATATCTTTTTTGACTATAGGGACAACAATTAATATAATCGGCAAAGTTTTTTCAAATGGTTTGTTCCGGAGGATGTTTTGAAATTCTTTAAAAGGTCAGTTCTTTTTGCATATAGCCACATTAAACGGTTTTTCAGGGAATTGATAACCCCTTTTAAAATGAAGTTCTGGTTGGTTCTTTTGCCATTCCTGCTTGTCCAGTTGATTTTCCTTTCAGTGATTCAGTTGAAACACGGTTTTGATCTAAATGATCACATTCTGATAGCCGGAGTGATAGAAAAAATTCTCGTTGACTCTCTGATACTTCTCTGTTTCGTGATGATTTTAAAGATCGTTACAAGAACAAATATTGTTCCCGCTGTTTTCATGATCATTTATCTCCTCCTTTTCTTTACAGATCTTACAGTTTATTATTTTGGCCACACAATGCTTGAAAGCCATCATCTTGATCTCATTACATGGTACAGCATTAAAGGATTCATCGGTTTTGCCACCATATCTTTTTTCATTCTTTTTTTAATTGCATCTTACGGCTCATTTGTCCTGATAAAGAAGTTGAGTCACCACATAAGGTTTTCCGATCTTTTCAGATACGGATTAATTCTTGCTGCTTTGATATTTTTGGGAGCCACAGATTTTCTTATTGATAAAAGTGAAGAACATGACGGAAATTTTGAAGGTAACGAAGATAAAAATGTCCATTACATTTTAAGATGCAAAAATGCCCAGATAAGGTATGCAAAAAAGAACAGTCTTGTAAATTTCTGGCAGGAGATAATTTCTAAAGACAGGAGCAGTCGATACAAAGTTGAGCGAACTTATGAAGAATTCAGAGAAACGATCGAAAAGTACAACCTTCCGATCGGGACAAGAAACTATGAACCTCTGGACATAGACCCTTTCAGGCATGTTATATGGTTTGCTTCAGAATCAATAAACCTTGATTTTTTCTCAACATTTAACGAAGAACTGCCCGTCGATACGGAAACTGAATTTTATGAAAGCCCGGAAATAGTTGAAAAGATGATGCTCAATTATTTTACGGCAGCTTCTCCCACCCTTCCTGCACTCACCTCAACCTTTTCAAGTCACCCTAACGACAGGTTGATAAGGAGCGGTTTTCATCAGAATGCAATTGCCCGCATTTTACATAGACATGGATATCACACTGTTTTTTTAAGAAGTGCTTCAAAATACTATGCCGGAGAAAATATAATCTTTCAGCAGTTCGGGTTTAGAGATATAATTGCAAGAGAATACTTTTCAAGTTACCCTGAAAATGCGGATTATATTTATGACTGGGGTGTCAATGACAGAATAATGCTGAAAAAACTTATTGACTTAATGGAGGAGTACCGAGATAGAAAACTTTTTGTAGTAGTTTTGGGAGTTGATACACATCCACCTCATGGAAGGGCGGAATACGGTTTCAGGAAGGTTGAATATCCTCCGGTACCCGAAGGCTACAAAAAATTCGGCAGAGCTTATGATTTTATGCGTTCAGTAAAGAACCATGATCACGATCTTGCCATGACTTTTGCTGAAATGAAAAAAAGAGGTCTTTATAATGAAAGCACTCTTGTTATAGCAACTGCCGATCACTCCTGTCCCTACAACAATGTCACCAGACACATTCCGGGCATTGAAAACACAAATCTTGCAAGAACTCCGCTCGCTTTTCTTACCCCCGCGAATCTGCCGGAATATGATCTTAATATCCTTTCAGGTCAACTTGATCTCGCACCTACGATCCTCCATCTTTTAAATCTGCCCGTTCCTCCTGGATACTGGGGAGAAAGTCTTTTTTCCAAAACAAAGATTCCCCAATTTATCGGACAGAACAGAGGTACCCTCGAATACAGAACGGAAAACGAAAGACTTAATATCAATGTAAGACAAAGACAAAGAGAGCATAGAGACTTGATAGACCTCTATAATACGATAATCATTAAGACCCCGAAAAGAAGAAGATGAGAAAAAGTAACCCTCTGAACAAGGTTTTGCCACTGTTTTTTGATAACTTTTTTTTCATTTTTCTGGTTTATCTTTACTATAGCGGTGTTATCATAAAAGATCTTTCGATCAGCGAGCCGTTCCGATATCGATATTTTAATACACTTGTCGTTTTTTTCATTTATTTTTCTGTCTGTTATACCCTGTTTTTATTGCACAAAATAGTCGGGTTGAAGTTTAAAGGAGAAAGGCACTCATTAATATTCCAATATTTGTCATGGTTTGCAGTTTCAGTTTTGACAATTTTTCTTTTTATTGACTGTAATACTTTTGTGACAATGAAACTGCACCTTTATTCACCTTTTATGATAGATAATTTGTTGAAAGCGGATGTTTTCAAAGAGCTCAATTTCGGGATTAATACCCTGGTTACTTTTGCTGTTTTTTTTGTTCTTGTTTTCGGGATAAATTTTCTTTTTCTTCACATTTTAAGAAAAATGGAGGATTTTTTTGAAGCTTTCGGAAAAATATTGAACCTTGTTTTTTTAACACTTTTTATCTCTGTTTCAGGAGTGATTTTATTTAACTCCTCAAAGATAGCCGAAAGTGATTTCAGAGAACCGATCCCGTTTTTTTATCCGGTATATACATTTTTTTCAACACAGTTTTCATCAGTTGAGAATGTGAAGGAAATGGAAGTGAATTACCCATATGAAAAATTTGCGGAAGTTAAACTCAACAACAAGAAAGATATCCTGTATATTCTTGTTGAATCATTAAGAAGTGATGTTTTTAATGAAAAATATATGCCCCGCACTTACCGGTTTTTCAATGAACAGGAATGCATAACTTCAAAATACCACCACTCAGGTGAACTTTCTACCATTTACGGTGTTTTCTCTTTTCTTTACGGACTGAACATACATCACTACTACCCTTTTTATTTTTCAGGTGACAGATCTGTTCCGATCAGAATTTTATCAAATAACGGCTATAAAACTTTAGGGCTTGCCGCATCAGGGCTTAAAAGGTGGTCGGTTCACTCGGATGTTCTCGTTGATCAGTTTGAACTATATAGAGAGTTCAGAGGAAAAGAGTGGAGGGCAGATGAAAGAATGGTGCGGTGGACTAAAAAGTATATCAGCGGAATAAAAGATGACAGACCCAGGTTTTACTTTATGTTTTTCAATTCGACCCACCACAACTATTTTTATCCGGAGGAATTTGAAAAACACCTTCCAACCATAGATGTCAACTTTAATTTTTTCAGAAGCGCATCTCTAAGAAACAGAAAAGATGAAGTTTGGAACAGATATCTTAATGCCACGGGCTTCGTTGATCACAAAATTGGAGAAATGCTTGAAAGTTTTAAAGATAAAATTGATAGCGGTGAGCTTATAGTAGTTCTTTCTGGGGATCACGGAGAGGAATTCTGGGATCACGGATCTTTAGGACATGGAAAAATTTCAAATAACGCAAGAAGTCAAGTGCCATTAATGATCTGTCTTCCCGGTTCAGAGTCTAAAGAGGTGCTTTTGAGCAGCCACACAGATATTTTTCCTACAATAATTGATCACCTCGGCACAACTCCTAAACTCGATCCTGCTGTATGGTCGAACGGAATTTCACTTCTTGGCACGATCCCTGAAGATAGATACATCGTTGTAGGGGGATTTGATTTTCCAAGAAGAAGCGAAGAGGTTACTTTAATAAATAATTATGGGAAACTGTTTTTGAGAAAAACCACAAGCTCTATTGACAGTAAAAATTTCTTTAATGTCATTAAAAGAACAGACCTTGATGATAACGAAATCTCTGATAAAAAAATCTATAAAAAACTTGACCCAATGATTGGCAGATTTTCTGTTGATATGAATAAGTTCTTCAAATAACAACAATTATATCCATTAAATAATTTGTGTTTCAGGTGTTAATGTTTTCTAATTTTGTCTAAACTAGAATAGAGGTATCAAAAATAAATTCATTTAATGCGAAAAAAAATTTGATTTTGTGCCTGAGTGTCATTATATTGTCTGTGCCTGTTAACCATTTTTAAGGAGGTAACGAATGTTAAAGGCACTTTTTAAGTCAATGGTTGTTTTAGCACTGTTTTTTTCATTTTCTACTGTTTTTGCTGCCGAAATAAAGTGTAATGCAAAAACAAAAACCTGTCACTTTGAAACTTGCAGACACTACAACTGTAAAGATTGCACTCAAACTTTTCAATCTGAACAGGAAGCAGTGTCAGCTGGCTACAAATTTTGCAAAAGATGTGCCAAAAGTCAGAAAAAAAGTAAATAGCCAAAACAGGCATTACTTTCTAAACAAGGCGGATTCTGTTTCCAAAACGGAGTCCGCTTTTTTTTTATGTATAAAAAACCCTTTACATCTTTTATTTTACAGGTTAAATTACCCCAGTTTTGTTTTGTTGGCAGGGTGGCGGCTTTGAAGTGGTTATACTTCATAATTATTTTCATGCTATTATTTTCTTCATTATCAGCCGGGAAGGATGACGATATTGAATCCGAGATAGAAAAAAGAGAGGTGAAAGTTCCAAAAGTAACCGATCAGAGAATTCAGGGATACAGGAAAGATTATCAGAAAGTTACTTCAGATAAAATTCAGATAAAGGGACAGCGGAAACCTAAGCCGGTGAAATCTGTTGAACCGGTTCAGCCTTCTCCACCGGCAAAAGTTGAGGCAGTTGAAAAAAAACAGGAAGCAGTTCAGATACAGGAAGAGAAGGCCGTTGAAACACCCGGAACAAAAGAGTCTGAGGAAGAAAAACTTGCTCCGGGATATTACGGAAGCGTAAAAAACGGAAAAAGGGAGGGACTTGGAACCCTTGTTCTTCAAAATGGCGATGTCTATAGGGGTAACTGGCGTAATGACAGAAAATCGGGTCACGGAATTTATTTTTTTGCAGATGGAACGAGGTATAACGGCAGTTGGAGCAATGATGCAATGAATGGGCAGGGTTCACTTTTGTTTCAGGATGGAAGCTCTTATTTCGGTGAATTCAAAAACGGTACGATAACAGGTTTGGGAACATTTACATATAGAGACGGTGCGATCTATTCCGGAGAATGGAACGATGGAAAGTGGCATGGTGAAGGGAAACTCATTTTGCCTGACGGCAGAGAGATCGAAGCGGTTTTTGCAAACCACAAGATCATAAGGGTTATCGGTGACGAGCCGGAAAAAGAATGTGTTGACGAGGATGTTGTGTGTCCAGTATTTTAGTTTTTAAGATGGGAGGTTGTTTTGAATAAAAGTATGCTTGAAAATCTCAGGAAAGAGTTCCATGAAAATCCTGAACTCTCTTTTCAGGAAGAAAAAACATCTTCGATAATAAAAAAGTTCATCCGTGATACAGTTGGGGAAAATGATCTATTTACAATTCATCACCCATTTAAAACTTCGGTGGTAGTTGAATACAGAGGCGGAGGGAATG
>SLGQ01000235.1 GCA_007136595.1 Candidatus Sumerlaeota bacterium
AAGACATATCATATTCAGACTGAAGTTAACAGCGTAGAAGGGAAGAACAAAATCAATACTCTTATATATTTTCAAGGAAGAATATTCCGCTCTTTTTCAACGGAACTTGACAAAGAAGACTCTGTCAACAGAGATACTGCTAAAATTGCAATACGGAAACAGCACAACAGGATCATCAGAGATCTTATCTCGGATCAACTTGAAGAAAAAGCTGAAAAAAAATCAAGACCGGAAATTGATTTTGAGGGGCTATACGGCAAAAACAAAATATTTTCATGCTACAACAAGTGTTACGGCAACGCTTTGACAACATACAAACAGCTTATTCTTATAGAAGAAAATTAGGTAAGTTATGCGATTTTACCATATATTGGAAAACAATAAGCAAAAAAAGTTTGACTGTTCTTATAAAATTTGGTAAGCATTTGTCGGAACATAGTTTTGGGTGTTAAATGAATAATTTTCTTAGATAGGTAGAAAAATGAATCGAATCGCTAGCTTATTAATCGTAGTTCTTTTAATTACAGTTGTTCTTCCCGTTCACGCACAGGACAATGCTCCCGGAGCAGGAATCAACCTCAAAGTAGGCGAAGCATTTTACTTTGAAGGGAACATTCAGGAAAGTATCGGAGACGACAAGGAAGAGTCTATGGCAGAAATCATGAGGACACCTTTTTACAGGACCACATGGTTTATAACTGCCGTTTCCGTTGCTGCCATTGCCGGGGCTGCTGTAGGAATTTATTTTGCAACAAGAACTGAAGAACCCGAAGGAAGAGTAATTGAGTGGGAACAGTGACAGTGCTGATGATGCTGAGGAATAGTTCAAGTTTAAATATGTTTGGAGGAAATTTATGAGACGGATAATTTCACTGCTCTTTATCATTGCAGTTGCCGGAATGTGCATCTCCTGTGATACTGGGAACACAGGCAACTTCAAGATCAGACTCAGGCTCCCGATCGATGACGGTGACTGCAGATGGTCAGACTCCGATGACAATACTTACTGCATAAACAGTACTGATCAAATATTGTTATCTATTTTTTCAACATCTGACCCTAATGAACCTTATGTATATACAGATCGTCGTCTTTTCAGAGTTACAAGCGACAGAGGCGGAAAAGAGGAGTTCATAAGATCGCTCAGAAGCGGCAACTATTATCGTTTCTTTGTGGAAGTAACCAATGTGAATGAAAAACTGAAAATGACCGGTGGAATAGACGGTGTTTATTACGATGACTCTGAAAATTACGAAGTCAATATCTTTCTCGGGGCTGTTGGAGATTTCGTCAGAGTGGTAAAAGACCGTTCCCGTTACAACAGCACATCACTTCAATCATACTTTGATGATTCTAACGGCTCTTCAGGTTCCGGTGCCGTTGCTTTGAAAAACGGCGACCTTTTCATGTCTGGAGGATATTGTCATTATTTCGAGGAATACAAAGATAATGCAATGATATTTGACATGAAGGATCTATCATCTAAAAGCGTTGCCAGAATGAGAGCTCCCGTTCAAGATCATGTCGTTGCTTTAGTTGATGACGGATCGGAAACAGGTAAAGTAGTTATCGCTTTTGGTGAAACCGGTCAAGGAATGTACTCAAATGCAATATCTATATATGATCCGGAAACGAACAACCATAGGGATATAGACTACAAAGAAGGCCTTACGATGGCAAAAGGGATCACTATAGACGGTGAAGTTTACATAGTTGGCGGTTGCTCTACAGCACAGCCTGGAAACAAAGTTTATAAAGTGACAAGAGACTTGCAGGTTATGGAGTATGCTACTCTGAATCAGGGAAGATGCAACCACTCCATTGCTGATGTTTCAACTTACGATGAAGAAGGTAATATAAATGTCAGGATCCTTGTCGTGGGAGGATCTACTGATGCTGCCGGAGAAGAAATAATTACCAACAATGAAAATTTTGCTGAAATTATAAGCGGCAATGTTTCTAAGCCGGTCAACATTGTTGACAGAAGAGGTGGAGACAGCACAGAGCTTTTATCCAGAGGACTTGTTTCAGCTGCTGCCACAAATCTTAGCTGGGACGATTCTTCTTACGGACCGGACATTGCTGTTTTAGCTGTAGGTGGTTTTCTTCAGGACGGAGAAGGTGACAATTTCCGTTTAATGGCAAACCCCAACCTTTTCATTTTCACTGAAAAAGATTCAGACACATGGACATATGATGTTAACGGTTCTCCTTTTAATTGTGCAAGACCGTCTATTGCAAATATTGCAACTATTGAAAAGAGTATTCCTCAGTTCGCAGCCGTAAACTGCAAAGCAGTGGAATCATCACAGATCCGCAGGGGAAATGCACGGGAACAAACAATTTTTGTTGTACAAGTCAGAAGATCCCGCGACTCCGAACTTAATCTTGAAATACTCAGCGCATCGGTAAGAGACTCTCTTATGAACGAAAACATTGATCCGGAAAATGGTGTTTTTGTTGATGGTCCTGCAACCTCCAATTCACTGGGACAGGCTTTCATTTTCGGAACTCAGTATGTATATCAGATCAGCGGTTTAGGACTTCCGTTCTAAAGCTTCTTCGATTTAAGATTTTCATTAAATTTGTGTTATTTTACAATATCTTACTTAGTTGTGTCGTTTAGAGTTGACAATGTCTGCTCCACGGTTATATTTTAGCCGGCTTTACTGTTGGAGAATGGTGTGAAAAAGTTTCTCATTCAAACTTTTGGATGTCAAATGAATGTCTATGACAGCGAAAGAATAGCTGTCATGATGAACAA
>SLGQ01000161.1 GCA_007136595.1 Candidatus Sumerlaeota bacterium
TTAGTAATAATCGTCTTGAAATAAGGGGTCGAAACATAGGTGCTCGTCGTACGGTTGATTTAGAAAGTGCTGTAAGCGCAAAATTGGTTTTTAACTATCAGGGATTGAACCTTGTTGAAAATATTAATAGAAAAGTCTTTGTTGAAGTTGGTCCAAGCATTTCTGGTCCATGGACTACGGTTTTTGTTCTTGAGGATAATTCTTCAGGTATTCAATCAATAGTTCTCAACTCAATGAATTTTTCAGTTAACACTACAATTAGATTCCGGACAGCTGATAATTCAGCAATGGACAATGACAATAGAGGGGCGAACTTTGATGATATTAAGGTCGAGTGGTCTGAATAATTTATATTCAGGAGAAAAATATGAAAGTTTTTCGGTTCATTACCCGTGTCCGCTGTGTAAAGTGATCAATTGGAAAATAATTCTTCGAAATGCCATGTCAAAGAGAAAAAGATATAAAAAGGCTCTCCTGCAACAAAATGTTTTTGGGGAAGCTTTGAGCCAACTGATTCAGGTCCGTTAAAGTTGCTTGAATAGTTAAACTCGGCAGAATGATATTTCAAGTTCAGAAGATTCCTGATTTCCATTCCGGCTGTAAAGTACCACACTCTTGCTTCTCCGCATAAATTAAGGAGATACATCGGCTTTCCTCTTTCCTGATACCTCAGAGGCATACCAGGCATGTAGGTGAATCCGGCTCCGATCCTTCCTGTTACCGGTATTTCTGAAATAGTCAGTTTTCCGATTTGTCTGTTAACTGCAATATCCTGCTTTAAAATGAAAGAGGGGACATTTTCAATTAAATCACCTTTGTTGTGACTGTCGGGGACAGTTGAATCCCAGTATCCGAAAGTGTATCCGATATTGGTAAGAGAATCGAACCAATTGCCAAGCATTATCCTTCCACTGAATAAAAAAGCATGCCTGACAGATGGGCTCACAGAAAGGTTTCTTCCAAGGTCGGGATTAAAACTCATGTCTTTATCAATTTTAGCAAAAACATATCCGGCTTGAATCCTTGAATATATTGAGTCGCCTTCTTTTCCATAGCTGTAAGAAAGCCCTCCTTCGATCTGGTGTGAACGGGCAAAAGGTGCCGCTTCATTGTCAGAAAGAGACATCGCATCAACAGATCTCGTAGCATGACCGTAAGAAAAAATGGCATTCAAACCCTTAAAAATATTTACATCTATCCCGGTGCGGGGATTAAGTGTAAAACCGTAAGCCTGAATTGACTGGTCAGGATAGTCTGTTGTTTCCTGAAGAGGGGAGTGTGGTTCACTTTTTTTGATGACATTAAATAAAAAAGTATCTATCCTTAATCCTGTCCTCAGTCTTAAAAATTCTAAAAGCTGAATGTTGTATCCTGCAAATCCCGATATATTTCCCACCGAAAAACTGTCATCAAACAACTCCGAATATGGATTGCCAAGTTCACTTGAAAGTCTGAATTGAGAAGAATCTCCATGATCAAATCTTATTGAATATCCCATTTCAAGTAACTGATCTCTTTCAAATACAGTTCCATAGCGATTAAATTTTCCTTTTGCTCCAACTTGAAAAACATTGTATCTCAGTTCAAGATTATCCCCTCTTTGAACAGGGCGGGAAACACCGAATTGATCGACATCATTTTTAAACCCTGTGAAATTTTCCTTCATTTTCATGGATCTGTATCCAAAGTATGCCACCTGATCCAATTCTGATTTGTTCTTTTCACCTGAAAAAAGATTGAAACTAGCAAGAAATCTTCTACTATTGCCACCCTGATTCTGATCATAAGTGTCAAAAAAACCGATTCTCCCGTTTTCATAGTCATCCAGACGCAAAACTCCAGCCTGATCATACTTTGAAATGTATCCGAAAACCGTTGCTTTGTAGCTGAAATAGTCTCCGCCACCGCTGTATCTTCCAATAGCACTGCTTCTCATAGCTGCACGGTTTTTTCCGAATCCGTCTGTAGTAAAAAACTCAAAAGCTCCGAAAGTTTGTTCATCCTGATTTTCGGGAGCTATTAAAAGAAGTGACCTGCTACTGTTCCAAAGCCCGTAACCTGTTGAAATTCTGCTTCCTCTTTCGGCAACTCCGAGTTTATAGTCAGCAGAGCCGGCAAAAGCAAAATCCCCCTGTTCCGGATCAAAAGGTCCCTCTTTAATTGAAACTGTCTTAACAACTTCCGGAATTATAAAATGGAGATCTGTATAACCATGTCCGTGAGGATTGCTTATTTCATTAAGAGGCACACCGTCAACAAGAAATTCAATATCCTGCCCTTCTTTTGCAGCAAATCCACGCATATATGTAGAATGAGCATGTCCGTCACCGCCAGCATTTGTAATTAAAACACCCGGAGCAAGCATAAGCTGTTCAGATGCATTCCGTCTTGGAATAATGCTCAATTCTCCAAGCTCAATATTGTAGCTCGATATACTCTGAGCCTTGACATTTCTGTCAACCTCAACAGTTGTCCCGCCAAGCTCAAAAACATTAACGGTTTCCTCCTCTTCTTTTTCTTTTTTCGGTTTTTCCAAGTCCAAATCAAGATCCAAGTCTATATCTTCTGCGGCAATATTGAGAAAAATCAGTGATATAAGTAAAATAATTATGTTCTTCATATACATAAATGAGGTTCCTCTAAACATTTCAATGCGGCGTTTTTAAGTTGATTCCCGGCTGATGAAAATCTGTCTGACTTTAATTTCTCAACAAGTTCAACCGCTTCTTTATAATTTGATATCATAAAA
>SLGQ01000087.1 GCA_007136595.1 Candidatus Sumerlaeota bacterium
CGACGAACACCACACTTCCCGGAATCATCCCCTTTTTTCTTGAAACTTTCATAGCAACCCTACTATATTAAAATCAATAAAGTTTTACGGCTTTTGTTCCGGGGTAATATCTTTTGAGGATGTATTTGTAATCTCTACCTTTTCTTCCAAGTCCGATGGCTCCCATCTGGCTCATTCCGACACCATGTCCCCACCCCATTCCTTCAAATATCCAGTTATCGCCACTTTTTGTAACGATAAATGCTGAGCTGAACATGTTGTTAAGGATTCTCCTGATATTGAGTTCACCGAAAACTGTTTCATTCCTCTGTGTCCCCTCAAAACGAATTTTATATATCCTTCCGCTGACTCCTCTCTTGAGAGGAACTATTTTTCTTAAGGAGCCAATACCTCTTTTTTTAAAGAAAACATCGATTTCAGCTTGCGAATATGTTGTTTTCCAACGGTGCCGACTGTTAATGTTGATATTACACTCCCCGTAGTCCATATCAAGGAACTTCCTGAGATCCGATTCCTTGGTCAAATCAAGATCCAGAGGTTCATCCCCGTCCCAAACTCCCTTCAAATAAGGTTTTTCGGCAGTAAACCACACAAACCTTATATCCTCGGTTCTTCCCCCTGCACTTGAACAGTAAGGAGCCCTTGCAACATGGGTTCCGTTATAAAGAATAACTGTCCCCCTTGTTTCTCTAACTGCCTGAATAAACTTATCCTGCACAACATTGCCCCATATAATTTTCTGGCAGTGGACTTCGCTGCAGTTGTGCCAGGGATCTGTTATGTGTCTTTTTCCAAGCTGCATGAAAATATCTGTCCTTGCAGCTACTGCCTGAGCTTTGAGAGTTTCAAGAGGAGCGGAAAGAAACATTTCTCCGGGAAGTATCCTTTCAACAAGTCTTTCAATATCTTCTTCTGCGGCAAGCTCCAGTCTGTTATTTCTAATGGCAGTCAAATAATAATTGCCGGACAAATGGTAGTTGTCGTCATTTATTTTCAATCCGTTTTTAACATCAAAGAAAACCGCATTACTGCATACTATCCCCTTCCTTCCGCCACCTGGGTTGACAGATATCTTTGAAGATGCCGGCTTCATCATGACAGGTATGACAGATACACTTTGTCCCGGATTTTGAGCTCTGTATTTCTGAAGAAGTTGCTGAGCCTTTGTGTGATCGAACCTTTCTCTTAAAGCTATGTAATATTCCCTGTTGTCAACTCTGGTTTCATTTATTGAAAAAATTCCGCCATGAACAAAGATCTCAAGATCGTAGGGAACTTTCTTTTCCCATCCTTTTTTTATCTGCTGATAGTTTGGAAGCTCCGACCTTGACAACTCCTGTAACGCAAGAATATAAACAGTTTCAGACGGCTTAAATGAAAGCAAAGATATTGAAGCCTGTTCCGTTTCAAGTTTTTTATCTCCGCAACTGATACCTGACAAGCCGGAAACTTTTACCCCGGAAGAATAAGATTTTATATGGGTTCTGATCTGAGGCACTGACTTAACAAATGAAAATGAAGCAGAATGGAGATGTTCAAAGTCAATGTCATCCAAGCCTGAAACATAACAGGGGGACAAAACACTAAAAATTAACAATATCAGGCACTTCTTCAACAAGCATCGGCTCCTTTAATTTTAAATCATAAAATCTTCCTTCATAAAGATAGCTGTATAGCTCAAAATATCTCAAAACTTTTTTAACATAGTCCCTTGTTTCGTGAAAAGGTATCAATTCAACAAAAATATAGCTGTCAACACCTTTGAAACTTTGGAGCCATTCTGAAGCATTATGGGGACCTGCATTGTATGCGGCAATTGCAAGTATGAGGTTCCCGTCAAATCTTGCAAGCAGCTTTGAAAGATACCATGCTGAAGCTTTCATGCTTTCATAGGGATCAAAAGGGTTTTCTATTTTAATTCCACCGAACTTCTGGATTTTACTGAAAGTTGCCGGCATCACCTGCATAAGCCCAAGTGCCCCTACCCTTGAAACAAGATTTTCCCTGTAAAAAGTTTCAGCCCTCATTATTGAATATATTAACTGAGGTGGAAGAGAAAACTCTATGGAAAGTCTTGATATTTCTTCAAAATACGGAACAGGATAAAGAGTTTTCCACTCATCCGCTTTCCCGTAATGCGGGGAAAAAGTGAGCTCCTCACCAATATCGGCAAAACTCATACTGACAAGGTCTGCCGCCCTCCCTAAATAAACATACATCTCTTTTAACAGCAAACGGCGGAATTCTCTTATGACAAGCAACACAGGAGCAAGCTGATCTTTGTCGGGAACCACTATTCCGGTTTCATTAAGTACAGGTCTTATTCTTGAATCATCAAAACGGAGAATTTTTTCCATCTGACCAAAGTAGAACTTAACACCGTTCCGGATATCGGCATCAAGAAAAAGCTCTATCATTCTAATGTGTTCAAAGGACTTTGCTCTGGAACTCAGCTTTTTGAAACCTTCTGCTACAGCTTCTTTGTCAACAGTTTTATGGAGTCTCTGTTCATCCCACTTTTTCACCACTTCTTTGAAATCTTCAGGAATATTGTTTTTAAATTCAACCCTTTCAATGAGATGGGCATAGACAAAATCATAGTAAGATATAAATCTGTTACTTCCTGAAATACCGCTGACAGGGACAGATTTATTTTCAAAATCAATATCTGTTGCAAAAAAGTTGAAGTTGTTGAGCCTGTCTATCAAAGAAGTTATTTCATACATTGAATTAACCATCC
>SLGQ01000305.1 GCA_007136595.1 Candidatus Sumerlaeota bacterium
GTTCAGAAAGTAAATCAGGGTATGAAAAAACTTTAGACCTTCCGTAATACTAGTCTTCTGTTTCCTCCAAAGAAGCATCAATCCTTAAAACAGTAAAGTCATCAATATAAATGCCGGCACGGGGATCAAGATCATCTGAGTAGAATCTTATCCGGATATCTCTTTTTCCGGCATCTTTTACCTGGAATGTTCCGTAAAACCTAGCGTAAGTATCCTCGGATGCTTGTCCCCTGAGACCATTCATCCCTTTAAGTTTGCCTTCTGTAAAAGGACCGAAAAGGTTTTTACTTTCATCTCCATCCTGAATCATATCCGCAATAACATCATCCCCCAGCATAATTACTGCACCTTTCCTGTTAGCGGTGAACACATAGGCATGAAACTCTATGTAAACCGTGTCATTTTTTGAAAAATTAAAAGTTTTCTTTAAAGTTGCATACCCATCATGGCTTCTGCTGTGACTACCTTTAAGTTTTGTGGCAAGAACATTATTCCCGGAATAAGCTTTGGTTATTTTATCTCCCCAACCTGAGCTGTGGTAAGGTTCCCCAATTTCCCAGTCACCTTCAAGATTCCATTTATAAGGCATTCCACTTTCAAAATCATCATATAAAAGCAGTTCCCCTCCAACACACTCACCTTCATGTAGAACAAACCCATACTCACAGCCGCATCCGTATTTTCCTGTGTAAAAAGTTTTCCCGTCATCTTCAAATGTCTCGTGGAAACATTCAAGTTCACTGTAACATGGATTTTTCGGCTCACATGGACTTGATGCTTTTACACACTTCATTTCTTCACCGTCCCAAGAGTAGCCCAACTCACAGGCACACTCATAAGAACCTGTAAAAAAACCTGTTTCAAAAAATTTGTGAGAAATACATTCTTCGGTACTGAAATCAAGTTCTTTACAAGTCTCTTCACCACAAGGATCAGCAATAGGGGCAGATCTATAGATGAAAAAGTCATCTAAAAAAACTCCCGGATAAGAATACTCAGAATTTCCACTCAAAAAAACTATCTCCACCTCACCGCTGACAACTTCTTCAGTTATCGGAAAACTTCCCCTGAAAACAGAGTAAGTATTATGTTCTGATTTTCCTCTGATTCCCTCATGCCTTATCTCTATGGTATCCCAGAAAGTACTCTCATCAACATAAAAAGGTCCGTAAAGATCGTCTCCATCATGTTCGAGAACTATGTTAAACCCGTTAAACAGAAGTTGTGCTCCATCATAATATCTTGGTGAAGTGAACCCTCCCGGATAATAGTCAGTATTAAGGTAAGCTTTAAACTCAAAATGGACTGTTTCACCATAAGAAAAGTCAAAATTTTCAATTATTTTAGCAGGCGAGTCATGTTCAAGGCTATAGTTTTCATTAAGCTTTGTAGCAAGAACCTTTTCTCCTGATGCCGCCTGATTTAAATATTGGATCACATCCCCTGTTTCCTCGTCTATTCTTTTTGCGTCAGGGACACCTATCTCCCAATCTCCTGATAAATTCCACTTGGAGTTTCCGTTTTCAAAATCATCAAAAAACAGAAGTTCGCCTTCTTTGCACTCTTTTTCTGTCCAGTGCCAAAAATAGCCTTCTTTGCAATCACATTCAAAAACACCGGTATAATCTCCGTTCTCGTAGGTTTCAGGAATGCACTCAACCTCTCCGCAAACTGTCTCATCGCACGGGTTCTCCCGGATACACCTCTTTACCTCGTTATCCCAGTAATAGTTTTCCTCGCATCCACACACAAAACTTTCTTCAACAACTGTGCAGTTTCCATTGCTGCCCTTCATTGACAAGCATGGATCATTATCGCAAGGTCCAGGGGTTGGCTGATCATTATCCGGCTCAGTAGTACCGCCCCCGTTTTTATCGGTTTCGCCACTATTGTCATCTGTGTCGCTGCCATTTTTATTATTGTCAGAGTTGCTGCTTGAATCGGGAACACATTCTCCGTCAACACATTCGTAACCATGATCACAATCAAAAACTGTTTCACAACTTTTAACATCATCGTCATTTGTGCAAGAGCTTGAAAAAAGAACGGCAAGAACTGCAACTGTTGAAAACAAATACTTTTTCATCGTTCACTCCCACTAATTATTTTGTTATTCATCATTATACTCATCATCATCGTTTTCTTCGTAGTCATCGTCATCCCATTCATGATCGTCACCGGTTTCTGTGTCATCACTTGTAATTATGTATGCCATGAAATCATCTATATAAACACCGGCATCCTGGTTCGCAGAGTCAGATCTGAATTTGAATTTTATAGTTTTTTCACCATCTTCCTCAACGATCATGCTTCCAAAAAATGAACCGTAAGTGTTGTCTTCGCCATATCCTCGTATGCCTTGAAAACTGCAGGTGCTTCCGATACAATAAGTTCCGGCAAGGTTAGAGTCGGGACTTTCAAGCTGAACAGTTTTAAACTCTGTGTTATTCCCCACCAAAAGACTTGCCCCATCAATACTCCTGTATCCACCTGCCTGCGAAAGCCTTTCAGTATGAGCGTAAGCTTTAAAGCTGAAGAACAGCATATCACCTTCTTTAAAATAAAATTTGCGGTCAACTATTGCATCATCGTTCCGGCTTTTTCCATAACTCCCCTGCAACTTTGTCGCCAGAACATTTTTTCCCGAATAAGCGGTTGTAATGTAACCGTACTCATGGAAAGGATTTATATCAATTGATGGTCCGGTATAGTTAGGGACACCAATTTCCCA
>SLGQ01000158.1 GCA_007136595.1 Candidatus Sumerlaeota bacterium
GGAGGAGATATTTTAATTGATGCGACTTCAGGAATTTATGCTGATGGAATTACATGCGGAACTTCTGATGGTAAATCATCTTCCGCTTATTCCACAGGAGGAGGTAGCGGAGCAGGGCACAGAGATGCAGGTGGATTATCGAAATATTGGACAGGTTCAAACATTTTTAATTTGACAGGAGGTGCGGCAGTTGGAAGCATGAGTGTGCTTAATTATTTAACAGGCTCATGCGGTGGTACTAATTACCAGAACACTCAAGGTGGCAAGGGTGGTGGAGCTATCATTCTTCATGGTGGAAATATTACAATTTCCGGGACTCTTTCCGCTAATGGAGGGAATGGAGCTTATGGTCAATATGGTGGTTCAGGTGGAGGTTCCGGCGGCTCAATAACACTCTTTGGTGGCATAGTTGACCTGAAATCAAGTTCTGACTTGAGAGTTGAAGGTGGAGCCGGAGGAACTACTCACTCCAGTTATACAAATTATGCAGGAGGAACAGGAAGCAAAGGGATGATAAAAATTCTTTCAGGTCAGAAATCGGCAGGCATAGTCGTTCCTGGTGCAAAAATAGGTACATATAATGTTTTAACTGTAGCTCCTCCCGATGTTATCTCTTCAACTACTCATCCACAACCTGAAAAATGGTATAATGACGGTTTTTCTGAAGCTATGATAAGTTGGAACAGACCCACTTATCTTGATGTTTCAGCATATTTTTATAAAGTTAACACAAGTGTTGTAAGCGTCCCTGTAAGCGGAGACGGCATTTATACTGAAAACAATACAGTTGTTCTTGATTCTGATGATTTTGCTGCTGGTGTTAACTATTTTCACATAACAACCAATGATATTGAAGGTCAGACAGGAACTGTCGAGAACGCTTTTGTATTAAAGGTAAACAATATTCCTCCGACAATATCTTCTTCTTCCCATTCAAGCCAGAACACTTTTTACCAAACTGCAACAGTGTCTCTCAACTGGACCGACCCTTCCGGGAGATCGGGTAGCTTTCCTTTATATAGATATATATGGGACAGATATGCAGGAACTACACCCTCATCAACTACAGGTGTTGAAACAGATAAAAAAGATCTCACTTTCACAGGTGTTCCTGCCGGAATATGGTACCTTCATGTCATAAGCATTGATACGATGGGGTATCCGACCAAAACGGCAAGGCACTTCAAGGTAAATGTAGGGCAGGAGCCTGGCAGAGGGAATATTGCAGGAAATGTTAAAAAACTTGGAACAAATACCGACATTGAAGGAGCTGTTGTAAAAGTTAATGACGGAATATGGACAACGGTTACAGCATCGAACGGTTCTTATTCTTTCGGAGCGGGAACTGTCTATTCAAACACAGAATATTCCTGGCCCCAGTGGGAAGTGAGTGTTGAAGCCCCGGGCTACAAGAAGAGTGTTCAATCTGTAAATGTGTCAGCAGGAGAAACAACCCCTCTCAACTTTTTCCTTGAAGAAGAATAAGGTTGCAAAAAAATATGGGGCTATTATTGATTTGTTTTCTGAGTGATTAAAAACACCTATTAATTCAGGTGCATATAATTTATGCCTGAGTCGAGGAAAATTCTTGACATTGAGTTTAAAATCAAATAACCTCACGTGAGAGTTTTTGGTGGATTAACAATTCTATCTTAGGTAAGGTGCTATGAGACACAGCAGATTATCCTTTATTACAGTTATTTTAATTGTACTTTTTTCGTTCACTGTTTTCGGTGACGATCTTTTCGATCTGGATTCCGGTTTCGGTTTTTCAGATGAAGAAGAAGACACTCCGTCTTCATCAATTTTTGACACAGAGCCGGCTCCGGCTCCTAAGGATGAAGCTAAAGCGGCTCCCAGAACTGCACAACTGCAGATCGGAGAAGCTGCGGCTGACACGGAAGCTGAGGCAGAGCTTAGAGACCTGAGTGTCGAAAGAAAAAGCAGGATCAAAGTCGTTCAAAGAAAAGAATTTCACAAAGATGGTCGTTTTGAGATCGGAATCGATGCCGGAATGATCAGTGGTGACTGGGAAGGCGTCCTTGTTGTCGGTGCCAGAATGGCTTATCACTTCAACGAATACCTTGCTCTTCAGGGAAGATTTCTCTATGGAGCGGTATCATGGGAGAACGAAACACTTAAACAGGCTGATGAAGCAGATGCTTATGTCGCAAAGAGCAACATGACCATGGCTGGCGGTTTGTCGCTGGTTTTTTCTCCGATCTACGGAAAGGTCAGCCTTTTCGGAGATATTATTCCCAAGTACGATATTAATATATCGGCAGGTGGATATTTCTATCAGACCAAAGCTGAAGACAAAAACCAGAGTGTCAGACCTTTGACAAACAACAACGGTGCTTTTCAGATCGGTTTTGCTCCAAGAATATTCCTTGGCAAGAACGCAAGTCTCAGTGTCTGTTCCGACTGGTTCATAATGAAAGATACCCGTCCCAGACAGGAAGGAGGAAATACTAAATACCTTAAGTCAGACTTCATGGTTACATTGAATCTTAGTATGCTTCTTCCCTTTGATAGATAATTTGGGGGTATGTTAAATGAAAAGATTAGTTATACTAATATCTTTTGCGGTTTTTGTTCTGATGCTTTTTGCTTCCTGTGCCGAACAGCTTACTGTCCGTGAAAGGGAAATGAGAAGATATGACAGAATAGACCCGAGGATCGTTCAGGGTATGCCTGAAGCCATAGTCAAGGTCGTGGAAGCGTACAATTCAAGGGATTACTTCACTTCCGCTATAGGTTTCTATGCGATAATGAAAAATGACGAGTGGGACAGATTGCATGAAACCGCCAGATACTATTATGCAGAGTCCCTTTTCAGGATAGGGCTTTACCAGCCTGCGGAATATCAGCTTGCTGAGATTCTTTTTGAGGGTCCTGATTCTCATTACTTTGTTTCAGCTTTGTTGAAACTTCTTGCCGTTACTTATGAGACGCAAGATGAAAGAGTCCTTTTTGCGATTCTTTCGAATGTCGATTATTCAGCACTGCCCGCAAAATTTGCGAACGAGCTTACTTATTATATAGGTAAAATACATTTTTATAACGGGCAGGATGATCAGGCACTTCAGATGTTCAGCCAGGTAAAGGATTACAGTTCTTTTTATCCTAAATCCAGATATTTTATGGGTGTTATACAGGTGAGACAGGAAATGTTCGCTGAAGCTCTGAAAAGTTTTACTGAAATCAGAGAGATGCCCGATGATAAATATATCGGCGGAGATATTGCTAAGCTGAAAGGAATGGCGGAACTTGCACTCGGACAGCTTTATTATGCAGCTGCCTGGGCTGTTTCCAGAGATAGAGAAAGAGAAGGTAATCCGCTTGCTCTTTTCAATGTTTCTCTGAACTACTTTACCAATGTGGGAAGAGATAATGAGCAATGGTTCGAGTCTCTGTTTGCAAGAACATGGGCATCTTTGATGATATCAAGATTCGATGCTACTCTCGGTACAGTTGTTACATTAAGGTCACCATTCTTTACCGACATATATTTTCCTGAGATCAATGTTGTTGAAGCTGTTGCTTACTATAACCTTTGCCAGTATGATGAAGTAAATCGTGTTATCGACTACTTCTTTGGCATTTATCCGGGTTTCAATGAAAGAATGAACAGCTGGCTTGAAGAGGTTTCAACTAAAACAGGGCTGGATATTTACAGAGAACTTCTCACAATGTATCGTGATGCACAGAGGGGAGATCCGACACCTTTACCGGAATCTGTTTTGAGAACGATCGTTTATGAGCCTCTTTTTCAGAGAAAGTACAACCACATTAAAGAAATAGAAAGAGAGTTCGGAATAATTGAAAACGCTCCGGAAGCTTTCAGGACAAGTGTGATAGCACAGGATATTTCCAAGAAAATGGCTTACCAGCTTGCAACATTGAGAGATGAAGCAGGAAGAATGCTTGTTCAAAGAGTTCAGGAACTGAACAATGAACTTGGTCAGCTTATTGCAGATATGGGTGCAATAAGATTTGAGATGACAGACAGTCAGGTAAGAGTTCTTGAAAAACAGGAAGTTTTTGGAAGAAGAGCTGAAGAAGAGCCGGAAGAAGTTGTAGAAAAAGAAATGAACCCTTCCGTTCCCGATGGTTACTACTACTGGCCGTTTGACGGTGAATATTGGGAAGATGAACTGGGATATTATTTCTTTCAAGTTGAAAATATATGCAGGGAACAATAATTGATATTGAGTGAAAAACCAGATAAGGGGTTTTGAAAAATGGTTACAAAAAAAACATTATGCACTTTTTTAGTGTTGTTGGCAGTTGTTACTGCTACAAGTGATTTAGCAGCACAGAGAAAAAGAAGAGAAGTCGATACTTCTACCGGTCCGGCAAGGACTCAGGTGGAAACTGCTACAATAGAGATTGACTCGAAAGCCATGGAAAAAAGAAATGAAGCCATAAGACAGCTTCAAGAGTTGATCAGGGATTATCCGGAAGGTCCTAGAAAGGCCGAGATATATCGCCGTTTGGCAGAACTTTACTGGGAACAGTCAAGAGCCACCAGAGGGGCGATAATGGAGGAGTACCAGAGGGAGACCAACAGATATTACGAGCTTAACGATCCCAATCTTCCTATGCCTGAACTCAACCTTAACCCTGCTTGGGAGTGGAACAATAAAGCCATTGAAATTTGTGACTACATCATCAAAACCTATCCAAATTTTGAAAATATTGATGAAGTTTATTTCTTCATGGCTTCAAACCTCATGGAAGTTGGTCAGCCACTCAGGGCGGTAAGATATTATACACTTGTTGTTGAGAGATTTGAAAACTCCAGGTTTGCCGCAGACTCATATTTTGCAATGGGAGAATATTTCTTTGAAAACAACAATGTTTTTAAAGCTATGCCTAATTACAAGGCAATAATTGACAAGTTCCCCGACAACAAATTCTACGGATATGCACTGTATAAATATGCTTGGTGTATGTATAATGTCGGTGAATACGAAGAGTCTGTAAAGCTTTTCCAACAGGTTGTTGAAGTTGCCCAGAAAATGGTTGGAGCCGATGGAAGAGTGGGAGACCAGGATCTTATGGAAAATGCTCTTAACGATATGGTTGCTCCCTATGCTGAATCAGGTTCAGTTGACGATGCCGAGAGATACTTTAAAACGATCGTTAAAGAAACAAGATACTTTATTGCAGTTCTCAGAAGACTTGCTGAAATATATTTCAGCCAGGACAGGAATGAAGAGGCGATTGTAATTTATAGAAAACTTATTGAGGAAGCCCCCGAAAGACCTGAGGGTCCTACATGGCAGAAACAGATAGTTGAAAGTTACCAGAAAATGAACAACAAGGATATGGTCAGGAAAGAGATCATAAATCTTGTTAAAAATTATGCTGATCCTAAAGCACCATGGGTACAGGCAAACAAAGAAGATGAAGTAACCCTTGAAAGTGCGAGGCAGACAGCTGAAACCGCTTTGAGGATCATGACAGTTGACTATCACAATGAAGCAAGGAAGACCAATAACAGAGCTACATGGGATATTGTCGCCGAACTTTATCCTATATATCTTGAATATTTTCCAAAGTCAGAAGCTTCTTATGATATGCGTTTTAACTATGCAGAGTTTTTGTGGGATCACAAAAAATATTCCGAAGCGGGTGACCAATACCAGATAGTTGCCGACATGAACCCGAAAGGTCACCATTTTGAAAATGCATCTTTTGGAGCAGTAAGTTGTTTCGGTATGTTGCTTGAAGCTGAGCAGAAAAAAGCGGAAAATCTTGCCAAACAGAGAATGGCGGAATCAAGGAAACAGGGTGCTGGTGAGATCCAATCTGACAGAGTTGCTCTTGCTGATGAAAAAGCGGATGTTAAAAAAGAAGAAATTGAAGATCAGTTTAAGCCGCAACCGATCCCTGATCTTCATCAGAGATTTATAAATGCTACAGAAACATATATCAGAAACATTCCCAGATCGAAATATTTGGTTGATATCATTTATAAACAGGCTATAACATACTACAGTTTCAATCATTTTGATAAAGCTGTGCCAAGTTTTGAAATGATAGTTCAGAAGCACCCCAGACACAATCTTGCTGTTTATGCCGCTGACCTCATAATGGACTCTCTTAACATGACAAGAGACTGGGAAGCCATTAACAGTAAAGCCCGTGAAATGCTTCGTAACTCTGCCCTTATTTCAGGAAGGAACAGGTTGAGGAATGACCTTGAAAGTTTTAAGGAAATGGCATCGTTCTATTCTTCTGAAATTCCTGCGCAAGGTAAAAGATATCTTGAGTCGGCTGACAGATACATGGCTTTTGTAACTGAATTCCCGAGGTCAAAATTCAATGATGTGGCAAAGTTCAATGCCATTGTTTATTACCAGAGGGGAGGAGATCTTTACAGGTCGATAAGAGTTCAGGAACAGTTCCTCAGAGAGACAGGTGAAGTTTATGTGAAATCCGGTTTGCGCGACAGGATCATGTTCGGGCTTGCAAGAAACTACGAGGCAATTGCTGAGTATGACAGGGCGGCAAGACTGTATGTTGATTTTGTTGAACAATCTCCTGACAGCAAAGATGCAAAGGATGCAATATTTAACGCCGCTGTTCTTTTTGAAGCAATCGGTGACACCGAAAGAGCTATAGATAACTATAGGCTTTATGTTGAAAAACATGCAGAAACAGACAAAGAGAAAAGTCAGATAGCGCTTCAGTACGGTTACATCTGGATGAGAAGAGGTAGAACATTCTACGACCGTGCGGAAAGAGGTTTTGACAGGTTTGTTTCAGATCATCTTGACATTAGAGGACTTGAGGATTTCTTTTTTATAGATGAAAAAGGTCAAAGAAAAGAGATAACCTCCAATCCAAGTGTAGTTGTTGAGAAGGGTACTCCGAATGTAATTTTTGCTCTTTACGGAGCAAGAATGAGAATGAACGAGGAGCTTGGCAACAGAGAACAGTTCTATGCAAATGTTGACAAAGTTCTTCAAATATTCAGAGGCGGAGAATTCAAAGAGAAAGAAGAGATCAACGAAATTTCAAGAGATACTATAGCAAAGGCTATGCTTGCAGAACTTGCTTCTGAATTTAAGGATTTCCTTGAGATAAGGTTTGATAATATTGAAATAAAACCTAAAATGAAAGGATACGAACTCCTTACATTCGGATTTGATGTTGTTGACGGAGAGATAATACATCACGGAGGTGAAAATCCTGATGATTATCTTACACCTGCTGATAAAAGGAACTTAAGAGCAGCCGCAAAAATTAAAGATGATTTCAATGAGGTTTCCCAGGAAAGGATGACCAGAAAAATTGAGCTCACTGTTTCTCTTACTGATAAATACGCTAATATTATTGAAGCCACTAAATCTCCGAGATACACTCCGGCAGTTCTTTATCACATAGGTCGAATTTACAGAGATCTTACCGACCAAATGTTCAATGCACCTGTTGCTCCATGGTTGAGTGAAGCACAGATCGCTGAATATCAGACCTTTCTGCAGGAAAGAGCTTTCGGAGCACAGAAAAATGCAGTTACCTTTTTTGAGCAGGCGATAGTACAGGGATACAATACCTCTGTTTACAGTGACTGGTTATTGAGAGCAAGGAAACAGCTGAAATACTTCCCGTTGGTTACTGGTGCAAAATATTATGACGAAAATGAAATAGTTCCGCGTCCGAATATGATAGAGACATCTTCTTTTATCGGAAGACTTGACAGGAATATTAAATTCCCTGAAATGGACCCGAAGGAAAGAGAAGCCTTGAAAAGGTCTTTGAACAGACCTAAAACAACTACAGTTCAGCAGGAAGCGGGAACAGAAGAAGCCTCAGAAGTTGTTGAGGAGTCAAAACCTGAAGAAACTGAAACCAGTGAATAGGGGGACTAAAATATGAAAAGGATATTTCTTGTTACAGTTTTTATGGCTGTTCTCTTCGTAGGTGCATGTGCAACGGCACCTAAAGTTGAGGAGAAAGAAGAAAAAGTTGTTGTGGTTGAAAGAAAAGAACCCAGGGAGCCGGAAGATTGGGCAAAATACTTCACCGAAAAAGGGGCGGAAGCTCTTGAAATAAGAGACGGTAAGGTTGATTTTCCAAATGCCATAAAGTATTTTGAACGTGCAATTAAAGCGTACCCGACCTCCCCGACACTTTATTATAATTTGGGACTTGTTTACCAGAGAATGGGTAACGACCAGAAAGCTGTTGAGTACTATAACAAAGCTTTGGAACTTGATCCTAAATATGCAATGCCGGTCATAAACAGAGCTGCCATTTATGCAAACAGGCTCGAATATAATAGAGCAATAGAGGTGTGTGAAAATTTTCTAGACAGAGAAAACGACAAAGATGTTGTTGTACTGAGTGCATTAGCCGGTTTTTATCTTCTCAGAGGTGACAACATAAATGCCATTCAGTCAGTTAGAAGAATTCTTGTTCAGGATCAGGCAAATGTTGATGCTCTTAAAAACCTCGGTATGATATACTTCCTTAACAGAGACATCGGTTTGGCTACTATGGTTACTACCAACTCTTATAATTTAAGACCTGATGATGCAGGTATTGCCAACAACCGCGGTGTTCTTTTTTCTGATCAGGGAGATGATTCTCTTGCCATGCTCTATTTCGGGAACGCACTGAATAACGATTCTAAAAATGTAAGTGCTAACTTTAATATTGGTGCAATTGCCATGAGATATGGCGATGCAGAAACAGCTTATGAGAGATTTTCCATTGTGCTTTCTCAGGATCCTGACAATCTTAGAGCCCGTGTTGGACTTGCAATAGCATTAAGAGGACTTTCAAGATTTGAAGATGCTGAGAAACAGTATCAGAAAGTTTTGTCAAAGAACCCTAATCATGCAAAAGCAACTTTTAATCTCGGAATTCTTTATTATGACCATATGAATAAACAAGTTGAAGCAAAAGCATTGTTCAGAAGGTTTATTTCTATTGCAGACGGTATAGATCAAGATCATATCGTTCATAAATATTTGGCTGATAAAGTTTTTATAAGACCCAAAGAGGACTGATTTTAATGCTTAATAAGTGTAATATGAAAAAATTGGTTGAAATTTTTTTTATTCAGTATAGTATAATAACTGGTGTACGGTTGTTGAGTTCGGAAATATAGGAGGTTTAGTGATGAAAAAAATCATTGCTTTGGTTATAATGTTTTTATTCTTCGGCATTTTAAGTGCTCAGGAAGCTGAGACTGATGCTCAGGGAAACATTATCGTTTACAGAGAAAAAACGGTTATTGACTTTGAAGATGTTATGCTTGAAGGTCAAATTAAAAAACCGTCAGGTTCTTTTCTTATGGATAGAACGAGAACAAGGTTCAACAACCTTATAAATATGAAAGAAGATTTTAATAAAGAACTTGTCAGATCAGTTGACTTGTTAAACTGAGTTTATGTTTATGTTAACCAATATATAAAGAGGCTGGAGCTATGCCAGAAAAAGCAAAGTTAAGAAAAAGGTTACTTTATGACCTGTCTCCTATTCCTTCCGTACCTGTAAATGTGGAAGCAAGGGGGAAGCTTGAACCGGAAGTAAGGGTTGTTTACAACCAGGATGTTCTCCTTGAATCAAAAAGGATGACCGGTAGTTTTAAAATCGGTACGAATGTTAATTCAGACTGTGTTCTTGACGAAACAGTTTTTGCAGAGTCTGCTTTTAACTTGACATCTACAAGCGGGAAACAGTTTGTTGTGAATCTTCAAAAAGATTTCAAGGGAGCCGTGTATAATGGTGACCAGAAAACAAATCTTGAAGATTACATTGGACAAGGGAACACAAACATTGAAGTTGATGATAAAACGATGGTTGTGTTGGAATTCGGCAAGATCTCGATATGTGCTTTGAAGTCACCGGTTGAACCTTTAAAAGGTGGCGGTTTTTTCAAAAATATCGATTTTGCCTTTGCCATAATAACACTTTTAGTTTTCATCATTGGGCTTTTTGTTGTAAATATGGTTATTGAAACTCCTCCTATCGAGGTTGATATTTTTGAACTTGACAACAGATTCGCAAAGTTGATCGTTGGCAGTGAAGAAGATATTAAAGTCGAAGATATCGAGGAAGAAAAAAAGGTTGAACTTGAAAAACCTAAAGAAGGTCTTGTTGAAGCAACTCAACAAAGAAAGTCTCTCGGTGATGAAGGTAGAGTCGGAGACAAAAAGAGTCAGGTAGCTAATGCACAGGGTTCTGCCAGAAGAGGGCTTGATGCAAAAGTTGCTCAGAGTTCCGGTATTATGGGTGCTTTGTCATCCGGTGCTCAAAACTTTGACAGAGTTTTCGGTGGTGGTGGACTTGGTGCAGGTATGGAACAGACACTTGGTTCAGTTACAGGTCTTTCGGGTGTTGACCAGTTTGGTTCCGGTGGTCTTGGAACAAGAGGTTTCGGTACCGGTGGTGGTGGTAATGCCCTTGGTATCGGTGGTCTTGGAACAAGAGGCCGTGGGGGCGGAGCTGGTGGTAAATATGGTATGGCAGCGGGTCAGATAGGTAGAAAAGGCCGCTCTGAAATTACAGCCGGTGGTGGACAGGCGGTTATCATGGGTGCTCTTGACAGGTCTGTTATTGATGCATACATTAGAAGGAACCTTGCTAAAATAAGATGGTGCTATGAAAAAGAACTGGCAAAAGATCCTAAACTTTTTGGCAGAATTGTTATTAACTTTACTATTTCCGGAACAGGTGCTGTAAGTCAGTCAAAAGTAAACAGAACAACAATGGGTAACCAGACAGTTGAAAACTGTGTTGCAAACCAGATCAGAACAATTCGTTTCCCTGCTCCCAAGGGCGGTGGTATTGTTATTGTAAACTATCCGTTTGTGTTTAAACACACTGAAGGTTAATGGGGGCAAACATGAAAAAATTGTTTTTGATTTTGATTCTGCTTTTCAGTTTCGCAATTTTTGCTGAAGAAGAAGAAGAAGCAACAGGTGATATTTCGGGAAGTGATCTTAATCCTGTTGTAAGAGGATTAAACTTTAAGCTTGCCGGTGGAATACTTGCCTATGTAGGTAAAGCCGGTGGCAGTAATGCAGCGAGCCCGATCGGTACCGCTTTTAAGTTCAATATGGGTTATGATTTCAATATCAATGATGCAATGGTCATAGGGGCTGCACTTTCGATAGGTAAATTGCAGTATAATGTCCGCCCGAACGATGCCGATGGACTTGATCAGAACTATAAGGATTCTCCATGGTATGAACATTACTCTCCTCTTTCCGTAGGTCTGGACATTGATCTTACATGGCTTATTAATCCAAGATGGGAGTTTGGAGCAGTTATCGGTTTTGATTATTATGCTTTCGGAAAAACATATAAATCGGGCAGCACTACAAAAACCAACGATGGAAACATTGCTGTCGGAGGCGGTCTCATATTTGAATATTACACATATACCAGAAGATTTTCCATTGGTACTTCCGCAAGATTCAACTATATAATTGATTTTGACGGAATGAGTATCATGGTTACACCTTTTATGAAGTATTCATTCTAAGCTATATATCAAGTGGTTTGCAGGAAAAAATCTAATTTACCCATCGGCATATTCGACAGCGGTGTCGGAGGGCTTACTGTTTTTAAAGAAGTCCGGAAAATACTTCCTGCAGAAGATATTGTTTATCTCGGTGATACAGCCAGAGTACCTTACGGAACAAAATCACCTGAAGTCGTAGTAAAATATTCTGTTCAAAATGTAGAGTTTCTGCTGTCAAAGAATGTCAAAGCGATCGTTGTTGCGTGTAACACGGCATCTGCTGCCGCGCTTCCACATTTAAAAAAGAGCTTTCCTGAAATTGAAATAATAGGAGTGATCGACCCTGTTGTAGATCATATCAGACAATCGATGGCAAACATTAAAAAGATCGCAGTTATCGGAACAAACACTGCCATATCTTCAGGAGCATATCAGAATCTACTGAATGAGATGGCAGGGGTTACAGTTTTTTCCAAAGCATGTCCATTATTTGTACCTTTGGTCGAGGAGGGTATGCTGGATCATGATATTACATATTCAATAATTGATATGTATCTTTCAGAGATAAAAAAGGAAAAAATTGATGCAATAATTCTTGGCTGCACACACTATCCGATGCTTAAAGAGTCTATCAGGAATTATTTTGGACAGAGAGTCTCTGTCCTTGACACTGCGTATTACACGGCTTTAAGCTTATCTGAAACTTTTAAAAATCAAAAAATGAATAAAATATCAGATCAGCCGGGCAAAAACAGTTTCTTTGTTACTGACAGTGTTGATATATTTAAGAATACTGCTGAATCTTTCCTTGATTTTCAGATAAGTGAAATATTTCATATATAAAAAGTTGCCTTTGCAATAATATTTTTATAAAATATTCTGCGTAAAACTAAAGGGGGTTCATGATGAGAAAATTATTTTCAGCATTGATCGTTTTGGCAATGCTAAATATCCTGCTTCTTGCAGAGGAAACTGACACCTCTGATATCAATGTGAATACAGGTGAGATTGAAAATGAAATATCTGAAGAGAGTGAAAGCGAAGCCGCTGTAAAAGATGACATTCCTGCAAAAGATGAGCGGAGTGCCGTTAAAGAAGTTTCAGATCCGGAAGAGCAGGGTTATAATATAAAACTTAGAAACCTTGAAGAAAACATCAACTCACTGAAAGATAAGATATTCAGGTCAAAACAAAGACTGGCAATATTGCAGGAAACAGTTTTGAGTGGTTCCATTGCCGGTGCAAGAGCAAAAATAATTCATAAAAACAATGTCGGACATGCATTCAGACTGGTTTCAGCCATTTATTACCTTGATGACGCTCCGGTTTTTAAAAGGATAAATCAGCCTGGAGAACTAGCGCAACCGGAAATAACCGTTTTTGAAGGTTCGGTCGTTCCGGGACCTCACCATATTTCAGCATACTATGTTTATGAAGGCAAAGGCTTTGGTATTTTTTCGTATATGAAAGGATATACTCTTAAAATTAAATCGGGTCATTCATTTATTGTCGAAGAAGGCAACATTGTTGAAGTTAAAGTTTCTCCCGGAGATAAAGGCAGTTCACGAAAAATCGATGAAAGGTTGTATATCTCTTTTGATGTGTCAAAAAGAATGTATCAGGCACAATTTGATAGTGAACAGGGGTTAACCGAAAAGTGAAAATAATGATTGTTTTAAAATTTTTCATATTTATACCGTTGTTTTTTTTCTGTCTGTCGTTGTTTGCCCAAATTTCAGAAGAAGAAGATTTTAAGCTCCGGATCGACAATGTCAGATCAGAAATTGTCAGGATCGGGCATCTGTCTGAAGAAGCTCAGGCAAAGTACCTTTCTCCTCTTATAATGGAAACGGGATATACCGAGTCTGTTTCAAATAAAATGGACAAGGCAAAATTTTATTTTGAGAACAAAGACTATATTTCATCGGGCAGTATATATTATTCAGTTGTCATGTCCATGGAAGAAAAAGATGCAGTATGGGAGAAAGCACTTTTTTATCTTGCGGAATCTTTATACAATAACAGGAATTATATTTCCGCTACCAGGTATTATGAGATGCTTATTACCGGAAATCCTGAAACAAGTTACAGGTATAATTGTCTGACCAGGCTTATCGGTGCCGCCTACAGATTGGGTAACTACAGTGGCGCAAAAAATTATTACTCAATATTCATGGATGCCGGATATGATATATCAAGAGAGCCTGATCTCGCCTACTACCTGGCTAAAAGTATGTTCTTTGATGGTTATGCAAAAGAAGCGTTCAATGTTTTTTCAACTATTCAGGAAAAAGACAGATACTTTCTCCAAAGCAGATATTTCCTTGGGGTTGTAGAGTTAAGGCAAGAGAATTTTGATGCTGCCATGGGGTATTTCAATATTATTATAAACTCGGAAAAGGCACCCCATTTTCACAGTTATAACGCAATAAGGGATCTGGCGCTTCTTGCATCTGCAAGGATAGCTTTTGAATTGAACGATCTGGTGAAAGCTGTAAGGTATTATCTCAGTTTAGACAAAAGATCGCCCCATTTTTCACAAGCTTACTATGAACTTTGCTGGACATACATCAAAAGAGGAGAGTATCAGAAAGCAATAGAGGCATTAAGACTGATAAAGTTCATTGACCCCAATTCGATCGTTGTTCCTCAGGCTGAAATACTTGAAGGATCACTTTTGATAAAGCTTGAAAGATACGGGGAGGCAATGGTTCTTTTTAATTCCATTGTCGAAAAATATGGAAAAATAAAAGATGAACTTTATTCTTTGGATGGGAAAAATTTTGCCAACCGCAAATTTGATGAACGGTCAATTTTCAGCCCCTTTTCTCCCATTGCAAGGTCACTTTTACAGGATAATAAAAAATATTCGAATGCAATTTTTCTTTATGATGATATCGTTGAGCTTGAGAAGGAAATAGAAAGAACAGAACAGCTTGAAAGAAGACTTGGAGCTGTTATTCTGAATCAGAATGCGGCATCGGTGTTCCCTCCTTTGAAAGAAGGTTCAAGTTTGGCACTTTCATTGCAGAATCGAATTGTCGCTGCAAGAAACGATCTTATGGAAATACAAAGGGAACTGATCTGGACTACTCTCGGTGAATCTGAAAGGGAACGGTTTACAGAGCTTGAAGAGGAAAAAAACAGGCTGTCCGGTTCAATTGCAGGGATGCCTCTTTCATCGGAAGACCTTAAGGAAAAAGCTGCTGAATATGCAAGAAAAATACTTTTGATGGAAGAGGAGTTGAACCGAATAACTATTCAAGTAAAAACTTTTCTCAACCAGCTTGACGGAATCAACTCTTTTCATAGCAGAAATACTCCTCCCGATATGGAATCAAAGCTGTCGGAGAGAATTGAAAAAGAGAAACTTGAGATATCTAAGATCATAGATGAGCTTAATTCCTATAAAAGAGCCGTCGAAGATGAAAAGAACAGACTTGTTCTCGGTGGAGATATGGTAAGCCGGATCATAATCACAAGAAACTCGCTGAACAGAATAATCGAAGAACAACAGCAAATCCTTTCTTCGGCAAAAGGGGCAACGGAATACGCTTCCGAGATAGAAGTGCTGCTTCAGGACACAGTTGAAATCGAGAAGTCACTTGAAAATTTCTACTCAGAAATGAACAGGGTTGTTACAGAAATAATTGATAAGATAAGATCCAGTTATGAAAGAGAACAGGACAATCTAAATGAATACAAGAGCAAACTGCTTTCAATAAAAAGAGAACTGGAAGAAATGGCATCTTTGGCGCTGTTCTCCAACATAAACCGGGTAAGGACAGTATTTTCGGACATAGTTCTCAAAGCTGATCTGGGGATCATTGATGTTGCCTGGGAGAAAAAGGATAAAGCTTCAGATGAAATTTTAAGGCAGAGAATAAACAGAGCAGAAGAAATAAGGGCTCTTTACAGTGATGTGGAGAGTATTGAATGAAAATTCTTATCATAGTCTTTCTTTTTTTATTTTTTACACCCTATATTTATTCCGAGACAGAAAACTCCGGTTCACCTGAAGAAGGAACGATAAGGTTTGTTGTTGATGAAGAGCTTTTCAGTGAGAGTTATCTTGAAAGGCAAAAACTGCACTACGAATCAATAGTCAAGGAATATCTGGAAGAGATACAGACTTTGGTAAGAAGGAACATAGAGGAAAGAAGAAGAGCTATCGAGCGTAAATATGAACCGGTAATCGCAAGGGAGCTTGAAAAAGAGGCTCAAAGCAGATCAGATGCCATTGTACTGTTTGAAGAGTTCATCAGAAGATACCCCGACAACGAAAAATATACTCCGGGAGCAATGTACAGACTTGCCGAGCTGTATTATGAACGGTCTGTCATTGAGCAGGAAAGAAGGATGGTTGCTTATGAAGATGCAATCGCCGCACTGGAGAGAGGTGAGATAACCAAAGAACCTGAGATCCCGGTAATAGATTTTTCTCCCACGATAAAACTTTACAGAACTATACTGGAAACTTTCCAGGACTTTAAATATATGGGAGCGGTTTACTATATGCTGGGATACTGTCTCCATGAGTCAGGGGAACCGGAAAAAGCTGTAAAGGTCTGGTTGGAACTTATGGAAAAAGGCATTGAAACTCCTTATATCGCTGAGCTTAATCTGAGAGTCGGAGAGTTTTATTTTGATAATAATCAGCTTCCTGAAGCTGAAAAGTATTTTGAAAAAGGGGTAAAATATACAGACAGTGAACTGTTTGATAAAATTCTTTATAAACTTGCATGGACATACTACAGACAGAACTTCTTTGAAAAAGCTGTTGAAACATTCACGGAACTTATAATGTTTGCTGATGACATGTCGTCTAAAGGTATTGACCGAGGTCAGGATCTCAGACCGGAATCTATCCAGTATATTGCCATCAGTTTTGCTGATGAAGAATGGGGAAGTGTTGATAAAGCGATAGAATATTTCTCAACAATAGATGGCAGTAACTTTGAAAAAGATGTGTTCGAGCAACTTGGGAAATATTACGGTGAAAACAGTTATTACTCCGAAGCTGAAAAAGCTTACAGGTTCATACTGAATAAATACCCGAACTATGAAAATGCCCCCAGAATACATAACAGTATGATAAGACTTATGTATCAGGCGAGAGAGTTTGACAGAGCATCCAGAGAGACCGCCATATTTGCCCAAATGTATGATCAGGACAGTGAGTGGGTAAGAGTTAACAGAGGAAATGCCACGGTGGTGCAGGAAGCTAATGAGTGGGCTCGTGAAGCTTTGCTTAATACCGCCGCATTTCATCACAGGCAGGCTCAGGCTTTCAGAGAAAGAGGAGATGAAGAGCGGGCTGTGGAAGAATATAGGGCTGCAGCTGCCGCTTATGGTGATTATCTTGTGAAATTTCCTTATACCGCCGACAGTTATGACATAACTTTCAGTTTTGCTGACACCCTGTTCTATTCGGGAGAGATAGAAAAAGCCGTTGTCGTGTATGAACGGATAAGGGATGACCAGCATCAGGATAAAAACAGAGAAGATGCCGCATATCAGACTTTTGTTTGTTACAATATCCTTTGGCAGCAGTCGGAAGACAGCAAGATAAAGGGAACAGAAAAAAGAGGAACCCCTTTTTCTCTTCTTGAAAGAAAGCTTATTGAATCGGGAGATATATATTTTCAAGTTGCAAGAGAATCCATAGAAGGAAAACCCGCCATAGCCTACAATGCGGCAAGAATATTTTTTGATCATGGGGAGTTTGCAGAGGCGGAAAGAAGATACTTGAGCATCATCAATGAGTTCCCTCAGCATGAGATATCAATATTGGCTGCAAGGGATATTATCGCTTCATACACAGAAAGGGAAGACTGGGTAGGAGTTGCAAGATGGTCAAAAATATTGAGTGAAAGGCTTTCTCCGACAGAAACGGAAAGCAGAGTAGTTGAGCAGGAATTTACAACATATAGAGCAGGTGCTCTTTTTATGTATGCACAGAAACTTGAGGAAGAGAAAAAATACAGGGAAGCGGCAGCAGAGTATCTCAGGATAGTTGAAGAAAATCCATATAACGAAAATGCGGACAAAGCACTTTCCAATGCCGCTATAAACTATCAGCGAGCGATGATGTTTGACTCTGCCTTACAGCTTCACGAAAGAATATATAAAGAATATCCTTATTCTGAGTTGGCTCCGCAGTCACTTTTTCTTGTAGGAAGTACGGCTGAAAGGAGTTTTGACTTTGAAAAAGCGGTAGATGCATATAAATTGTTATATGAAAAATACCCCGCATATCAACGGAGAAATGATGCAATATATAATGCAGGGTTTTTGCTGGAAAGACTGAAAAGATATAGAGAAGCGGCAACATTTTACAGGCTGTTCTACAATGAGGCAAAAGAAACACCTGAGGGCAAAGAAGCTCTTTATCTTGCAGGAACAATGTACTGGAAAGCTGAAGATTGGAGAGCAATGATCAAAAGTTCTCAGAACTTTATAGACACCTTCAGTAATGATCCCGAAGTTGCTCATCTCGTTATGAGATCGTATTACAATATCGCTAAAGTTTATGAAGAAAAACTGAACAACTGGAATCAGGCAAAAAGGGTATATCAACAGATAGTTGATTATTATGAAAATAATGAGGTGAAATCTGAAGAAGCGATCCTTTATGTTGCTGAAGCTCAATTCAAGCTGATAGAAGATGATTTCAATGCCTATGTGAAATTGAAAGTTGGCGGACGGAATGAAAAGGCGCTTGAAGAGAGTTTCATGAGAAAGAGAGATTCAATAGCTCCTCTTATAGAAAGATATACAAATATAATGACCCGTTACCCTGCTGCAGAATGGGTACTTGCTTCAATGTACAGGATAGGTTATATACTTCAGAACTTTGCAAGCACATTGATGAATTCCGAGCCTCCTCCCGGAATGGGCTTCGAGGAAGAGGAAATTTACTTTGCAATGCTTGAGGAACAAATAGCGGGATTTGAAGATCAGGCTGTTGATTATTACTCAAGAGGTTTGGAGAGAGCAAGAGAGTTGAGAGTGTTCAACAGATGGACACAGCTTATGACAGACAGACTTTCTTCGTTGAGAAGTGCAGAGTTCAGTTTCGGGAAAATTCCCATTTATGCTGCTGACAAAGAGTTTGATTCAGGATTTCCTTTGTTGCTGTCGCTTAACAGGGTAGAGAAAGCTGAATATCAGAGGGCAGGTCTTGCTGAGGAAATTGATGCGGAAGTCGAAAAAGATAAAGCTCCGCCGGAAGGAGAAAATGAATGAAATTTAATAAATTATTTTTACTTCCACTTTTCATATTCATTTTTTTCAGCTGTGCAACTACACCTGTAAAAGATATTGATGATCCTGAAAAGAAAGATGATAAGCCGGAAAAAGAGGTGTCAGAAGAACAGGCAGTTCCGGATCTTGACGAGTCAGATGAAGAGCTTGATGATGAAAAAAAGAAAGAAGAGAGAGAAAAAAAGGAAGATAGATATTTTGACGGGAATGTTTACAGAGGTCCGGCTTTAAAAGATTTTCAGGATGGCTTGGAAAAATATTTTTCAGAAGGTTGCGAATCTGCTGTTGCCCGATGGGAAAGCGCAGTTAAAAGAGATCCCCGTAGAGTAGAAATAGCGTTTAATATTGCTCTTTGTTATGAAAGAATGGGAGATGCCGAAAAAAGCAGGGAATGGTATATGCGGTCATTTAAAGGCAACAACAATTTTATGAGGCCGCTGTACAATTACTCCCTATCCTTAGGTGATAAGTTAAATGAAAAAGTTCCTGAACTTACAAAGCTTGTAGCGAAAACTGAAGATAAAGTCTTAAAGAACAACTTTCTATCATGGCTGAACATACAGGTTCGAAATTTCGACAATGCTGAAAAGTATGCTAAAGCTGCATTGAAGCTTGATGAACAGAATGTTGATGCAGTGATAAATCTTGCAACAATATATTACAGCAATGATATGCTTGAGCTTGCTGACATGGCTCTTGGTATTGCAGAACAGTGGGACAGTGACGACTTCAGACTCCATAGACTTTACGGTTTCCTGAAATTTGACATGGGGAAAAAGGGAGAGGCCGCAGAACATTTTCAAAGAGCGGTCAGGCTGAACCCGGAACTTTCCGAAGTTAGAAACATGCTTGCCGTCCTTGCTATGGAAATCGAGGACTACAACACGGCAAAAGAACAGCTTGAATTTGTTCTGAAAATAAGCCCTGATTTTAATGCTGCCAAAATAAATCTTGCAATGGCTTATAAAGGGCTTGAAAAATATAAAGAGTCAAATGATATTCTCATGGGGCTGCTCAACAGTCCTGATTTAACTGAACCAGATAAAAAGAAAGTTCTTTTCAATTTGGGAATACTTTACCTTGATGCAGATGTGGACGGTGAAGGGAAAACAGACAGATTTGATCTTTCAACCGATTATCTTAAAAAATATCTTGAGATGATAAAAGGAGATAGTAATTTCAGACAACAGAAAGTGATCGTGGATGAATATATATCAGAAGCGGCAACGAAAAAGAGAAGTCTTGAAATGATGATCGCTATGAGAGAGCGACAGGCGGCAAGGCAGAAAGCATTGGAAGAGGAGCACAAACTGTTCCTGAAAATGAAAGAAGAAGCGTTTAAAAATGCTGTTTCAAAAGACACTGTAGAGGTATGGCGGGAATATCTTGACAAATACCCTGTTATTGATGCTGATGATAAATTCAGTAATGCGGCACAGGCAAGGCTGAAAGAGTTGGAAAAAGAATCAACTGAACATGAAGATACAGATGATGTTCCTGAAAAAAGTGAAGAAAAAGAGGCAGAGGAGCATGATGAAATTTCTGGCGGACCTGATGATGCTGAAGAAGGGGAACCCTAGGAAGAAACGGGGGTAAATGATGCTGAATGATTTGAATAAAAATAAAAAATGAAAAAAAAACAATTTAATGATGACAAAAAAATTGATTTTAATATAATACTTCAGTATTTTTTTGTAATGTTTGAGAAGCGGGCTTTGAGATTTTTTAGATTTTTAGTGGTTGCAGTTGTTATGATGTTGCCATCGGGCTATGTTTTCGGACAAGGAGGCATCGTGCTGGAGGAAATTGAAATAAAAGGGAAAATACAAAAGCCGGAAGCCATGTATTTCCTTTCAAGGTCAAGATTTGACTACAGCACTCTTGAGCTTGATGTGAGTTTTATTGATAAGGTTGAGAAAGCTCTCCAGGTAGACGAGGCTTTCTAAGAATATTTATTTTTTTTTGGAGGTTACTATGCAAGCTTTTGCTGATTTCTATCGTCAAGGTGGAATGTTTATGCACTTTATTGCTCTTTGCGGACTTTACATCATTGCAGTGTCCGTGTACAAGTTCATTTTTCTTCTGGTTAAGTTTAACACCAACGGTGCAAATCTTATGAAACAGATCCAGAAACTTGTTATGGCAAACAATGTTGACAAAGCTATCAAACTTTGTACTGCGGCAGGAGATGCTGCTCTTGCAAATGTTATGAAAGCAGGTCTTTCAAGAGCAAACAGAGGCGAACTTGAGATTCAGAATGCTATGGAAGAAGCTACACTTGAAGTTACACCGAAGATCACTAAACTTGTTGACACCATTTTTGCTGCATCAAGTACAGCTACAATGCTTGGTCTTCTTGGAACGATTTTCGGACTTATTCAGGCTTTCGAAGCTGTTGCTCACGCTGCTCCTGAGCAGAAGTCAGCAATGCTCGCAAGCGGTATCGCTATCGCGATGAACACAACAGGTTTCGGTCTTATTATCGCTATTCCCGGAACAGTACTTACTGTTGTTATTAAAGGTTTTGCAAACAGAATTCTTGATGACATGGATCTTTACTCTGTAAAACTGGTCAACCTGCTTGTTAGCAGAGAAAAAGGAACTGCTGAATAATTAACCGATTGTAAACCGGAGGACAGCCAATGGCTAAGAAAAAGAGAAAAGTGGAGGCAATGCAGGAAATAAACATGAAGCCTGCAATGAACCTTATTCTCATCCTTATTCCTCTCCTTCTTACATCAATGGAAGCGGTTAAGATAGCAGTTATCAATGTTGCTACTCCGCAGATAGGACCGTCATCAGAGGCGGCACCTCCTGATCAAAGACCTGAAGACAGACCTTTGAAACTGACGATCGCTCTCACAAACAGAGGGATTACAGTTTTTGCCAGAGATCAGGTAGTTGAAAATGAGAATGACCCTCTAGGTCCGACAATACCAAAGATCGAAGGGCAGGAAATGGATGCAGAAGGCAATATGCAGAATGCTATGGTATATGATCTTGCAAAGCTGACAGAAATGCTTTCCGATTTTAAAGATGCCAATCCTGCAGAAGAAAACATTATTATTACCGCAGAGCCCAACATAAAATTCAGATACATTGTTGAAATCATGGATTCATCAAGGGATATGAGAGACGGGGAAAGAACAAAAAGGTTGTTCCCCAATGTTGTGCTCAGTGCCGGTGTAGCTTAAGGGGGGATGATATGACAGAAGAAAAAAAGAATTACGAATTAATCCCCGAAAATTATGAAGAGGAGATGTTAAAGAGGAGGAAAGCCTCAAAAATTAAGGGTAGAGACACCAAAAGTGAGGATGTTAATATGAACTCGCTTATGGATATTCTTACTATCATGCTGGTTTTCCTTCTTAAAAGCTATGCGACAGACCCTATCAACATTACTCCTTCATCCGACCTTGAACTTGTGAGGTCAACTTCATTGCTTCAACCTGCGGCAACTGTTACAGTAACTGTTTCAAAATCAGCGATAGTTGTTGATAACAAGCCCGTACTGGTTGTAAAGGATGGTAAAGTTGAAGCTTCACAGAAAAGAGGTGGAGAAGACGGATTTTTTATAATCCCTCTTAACAGGGAGTTGGTTAATGCTGCTGAAAGTAAAAGGAGACTTGCAAGTGTTAATCCGTCTGTAACATTTGACGGTGTTTGCACCATCGTAATGGATGGAGACACACCTTACAGGCTTTTGACTGAAATTATGTACACTGCCGGACAGGCAGAGTTCAATAACTTTAAATTTGCGACAATATCGCAGGAAAGTTAATTTGTTTTTATGGGCCGGTGCTGTTTACAGTGCCGGCCGGTTGTTTTGATATGAATTGAAAAATTATAATCGTGTTCTCAGGGAGTTTTAGATGGCTCAGGAAAATATAGCAAAGGTGCTTAGAGTCGGAGTTATTTACAACGGCAAAATTTTGGATGAACAAATATTCAGAAAACCGGAGACGGTATTTGTCGGTGATTCAGAAAAATCTCATTTTGTAGTTCCTTCTTCCTCACTCCCTTCGAAGTTTCCCATATTTTACTTTAAATCAGGTCGGTATGAGCTTGTCATTATGGAAAATATGACAGGTAAAGTATTTCTTAAAGGTAAGGTTGTTGTAATTGAAGAAATTATCAAAAAAGGAATGCTTAAAAAAAGAGGTGGAGCCTATATCCTCCCTCTTTCTCAGGACTCAAGAGGAAAAGTAATGGTGGGAAGTGCGATCGTACTTTTTCAATTTATAACACCACCGCCCAGACCGCCTAAATTAAAGTTGCCCAAATCAATAAGAGGGTCGTGGACTCAAAGACTTGACTGGCCCTTTCTTTCCATATTATCGGTATCTTTAATAAGCGGTTACTTGTTTTTCGGGGTTTATGTTCCGGGAGTTCCGGTTCCTGAATTTAATATTGCATCAGTGCCGAATAGGTTTGCTGAACTTATAGTTCCAGATCTTGATGCACTGAGAACGATGGAGGAAAAAGAGGTTGCCGTGGAAGAAACTGACACAGGCACCCAGGTAGCAGCGGCACAGGAAGAAAAAGCCCCTGCTAAGGAAGAAGTTAAAAAACCTGATCAACCTAGAGACAAAGCCACTATACAGAAAGAAGAGTCAATAAGAAAAGCGGAAATTCAGAAGAAAGTCGCAGGGAAAGGGCTTTTGAGAATTATCGGTTCAGTTGGTGGTGAAGGTGGAAGCGGTGATGTTGTAGCCGATGTTCTTGGAGATGGAGGCAGAGACAGAGATATTGATACTGCACTTGCAGGTATTAAGCAGATAGGAGTCGCTACCAGCTCAACACAGAGAAGCAGGAAAGGGGATGCCGATGCTACAGAAACTGTCAGAATGGAAGGGCTTGATGTTAAAGAATCTTCCGGAAAGGTTGGTGTTGCAGCTAAAAAAGAAAGGGCTGTAGTAGCAAAAACAACAGTTGAGGCCCCACAAGTTGACGGGGCAGTTGACTCTAACAGCATTTCACAGTTGGTAAGAAGGAATCAGGCTGCTGTAAGGCGTTGTTATGAAAGAGAGCTTAACGCTAACCCCAACTTGAGAGGCAGGGTTGCGGTCACTATAGTAATAAATGAACAAGGTAGAGTTCAGATGGCGGATGTTACAGCAGATACTGTTGGAAATGCTGCTGTCAGAAGTTGTATTATAGGAGTTGTGAACAGATGGAGATTTCCCAGTCCGGAAGGTGGTCCCGCAAGTATAACCATTCCATTTGTTTTTTCAGCTTCCAACTAGGATAATTTAGGGAGGTGCCGCTATGACAAATAAAAGAAACATATTTACGTTGCTTTTTGTTATGCTGGCAGTGGTTTTTGTTTTTGCAGAAGAAGAAGAAAAGTTATCTGAAAGGGAAATGATAAGAGAAACTGATAAGTTGGCTGGAAAGATTTTAGAAATAGAGAAAACAATTGATAATCTTAGACAGGAATCTGTAAAAGAAAGAGATATCAGGTGGCAAGTTTGTCTTGACGACCATCTCGGCAATGTAAAAGGTGTTGCAGCAAGTGCTGTTGCAGCTCAAACAAGGCTTAAAGACTTAATGAAGGCCGGAAAACCCGAAGATGCCTACAGCCAGTTGATATTATTGCGGGGACTGGGCGAATCTGCTCAACAGTCAATGAATAATTCCATGTCATGTGAAAGACAGTTGACAAGGGTTAGTTCAGACACTGAAATAATCGTGGAAATTGATAAAGAAATAACAGGAGCTGTAAACGAAGATAGCGTCAGTGATGCAATGGGTGTTGGGTTTGCTGATGAATTTGTTGCAGACAAAGATAAAAGTGCTGCCTCCGGTTCAGGAATTGCTGATGCTGCCGGAGTTGACAGAAGTGATGTTCCGGCGGAATCTCCGGAAACAGGTGGCGGAACGACAGGGTCAGAAGCAGAGGCGATCGGATATGTGGATGTTCCTGATGTTGTTGATGCCAGCCCGACAAGATAAAGTTTTGTATTAGGAATAAAGGTTATGTTAGATTTGATCAGAAAAGTGGTTGTTGTTTTAAAGTGCCAAGCTTTTTTAACTGGATACATATTGTTTATTTTAGTTTTGATACCTTCAGAGATGCTCGGTGAACAGCAAAAAGGATTTGCAATTGCAGAAAATACCGTGCTTAATGTAGGGCTTTCTATTTCCCCTGAATTTGAGTCCAATATCACAAGAGCTTCAAAAAAATCATATACGGAAGATGTTTTGAATGATCCCGGCAACAGAAGGTCAATGGGTCCGTACTATGACCTGATAATGCATTACTCCCCTTCTTTAAGGATCAAACTTGATGACAGCAGTAAAACTGTCGAAGCGACCCTTCTTTTTGATTATAATCACTATCTCGGTCTTGATGACTCTGCATCGTCAAAAAGGCTTTCCGACCTCGATATTAAATCCAATCTTCTTGGTGAGTTCTATAAAAACAACATTGTCGGTTTTGAGTTTACTAATGCTTTTTCCAGAACAGCCAATCCGGAAGGGCAGGATCTCACAGGAAGACACAAAAATATTTACGACAGTTTCAAGCTTGCTTTGAATCTTAAAAATTTACATGAAACTCTTTACATGAAAGTTCAGGGTGGTGTTGACATAAACTACTTTGAAGACTCCAAAAACAATCCCAGATACAAAGATTATAATTATTATTCCCTTGTAGGAGAACTCTTCGGAAGATGGAAATTCCTTCCAAGAACCATGATGTTTGTAAGGGGATCTTACAGGTTTCAGGACTACTATGAATCAAGTCTCCGTTCTGAGTCCCGCTCAATGCCGATAAATGCTTTTGCCGGTTTAATGGGGCAGGTGACACCTATGTTTTCAGCTAAGCTTTCAGGTGGATATTCTGCTTCGTTGGGGAACAACAACAAGCACGACTATAATGCAAATGCAGAGTTGATATATAAATATCACGACAGCACATTGATCAGCGTTGGCTACTTGAAAAATCTAAGGCCGTCTCCCCACTATCAATACTATTCAACTCACCGTATTTACACAAAAGCACAACAGAAGTTCGCAAGAAATTTTCTTGCTAAACTCGATGCAGGATTTTCATTCATAGGATACGGAGAAAGCGTTGAGTTTATGAATGATTATACTTATGATGAAGCTGGTGGTTACTACGAAAGAGATACTTCAGGAATTGATGGGGGTACGATGGTACACTTGGTAACAGTTCCTGACTCAAGAAGAAAAGATAAGCTTCTTCGAATAAATCCTTCTCTGTCATATAATATACTTTACTGGCTTGGTCTAAAACTCTCTTATGAGTTTGAGTACAGGATGTCCAACTTCAACAGAGAAACCCACATTACCTGGACAGATGATGTTAACTCCGATAGAGATTATGAAAGAAGAACAGTTACCCACTATGATTTTATGAATCACAAAGTACTTTTTACTCTTTCTGTTGATTATTAATGACTGTAATGAAGTTCCTCATATTCATTTCCCTTACATCCATCTTTCTTGTATCCTGCACTATAAAAGTCGGTGATAAACCCGTTGAAAGAAGTGAAAGTGGTGGATATATATCGAAAACATCTGAAAGTGATGGAGATATTTTTTCTTCAATAGGTCCCGGAGATGTGCTGAGGATCACTGTTTATGGAGAAAGTGACCTGTCCGGAGAATATCAGGTGAGCCTTAACAGATCTATAATGTTTCCTTTTATAGGAGAAATATCTGTAGAAGGGTTGAATAATATCACTCTGGCATCAGAAATTGCTGCAAGATTAAGAGAAGGATACCTTGTGAACCCTCAGGTGACTGTTTTTACACAAGAGTTTGTCAGCAAAAGGATATTTGTTCTCGGGCAAGTTAAAAAATCAGGCAATTTCCCAATGAGAAATGAAATGAGCGTTATCGAAGCAATTTCTCTTGCCGGTGGATTTACAAACATGGCAGACCTGAATAATGTAGTTGTTACGAGAAAAGAAACAGGGAGAGAGATCAGGATCGTAGTGAATATAAGGTCGATAGTTAACGGGCAGGAAGAGAATTTTTATCTTAAGCCCGGAGATATAATATATGTCCGAGAAAGGTTTTTCTAGTGTATGAGAAAGAAATTGACATAAAGCAACTGCTATCTCTTTTAAGGAAACATCTTCCTGTTTTTATCGGGGTGATAATTGTAATTCTTGTTCTCACCTATGTTTATATTCAGAGATCTCCGGTAATATATTCGGCTGTCGCGACAGTTGAGATAGAGCCCAGATCTGCTGACATTCTGGGTGGCGGAATGGAGATAGTGTCTGCCGGAACACAGGGATCTTACTGGTCCAACAAGGAGTACTATGCAACTCAATATGAAATTATTCAAAGCCGCATTGTAAGCCAGAAAGTCATAGATATGATCCCTGAAGGCAGTGTCCTTAATTTTTTTGGTATTGATCCGTCATCTTTTGAGGATCCTTCAAGGTTGGAAAGGATCGATCCCGTTAGAATGCTGCAGGGAAAGATAACTGTTGCGCCACAGAAAAACAGCAATATTGTAAGAATAAGCATAAATGATACCGACCCCGAAAAGGCGGCATTCCTGGCTAACAGTGTTTCTTCCGCATACATAGATTTTAACTTGGAAAAAAGGTATGTAGCTACCAGAGAAGCCGCAGTATGGCTGGCTGACCAGAGTGTTAATTTAAAAAATGAACTTGAAACATCCGAGCTTGAGCTGTTTAACTTTAAAGATGAAAACAACATACTTGCCACAACTTTTGAAGACAGACAGAGTGTTCTTTCAAAAAGGATCGAAACTCTCAACAATATTCTTACAACACAGGATATTAAAAGAAATGCTTTGATGGCAAAAATGGAAGAGTACCGGAAAATTGATTTTGATGACCCTGAAGGGGGGTATTTAAAAGATATAGCCAAAGATAACCGGATAGTTTATGATTTGAGGATTAAATATCTGCAAGCACTTTCAAAATATAAAGAAAATGAGAGTATTTATGGGGAGAAACATCCTAAACAACAAGTTATTTCAGCAGAAATAAACAAAATAAGTTCTCTTTTAAGAGATGAACTTGCCAGTGTTGTGCAAAGTCATGAAATCGAGTTGAGAACATTGGAAAATGAAATAAGAAAAAACCGTAAAATGCTATCCGATGTTCAGTCAGAAGCTATAGGACTTAACAGACTTTCCATTGACTTTAACAAGTTGCAGAGAGAAGTGAACACGAATCAGAAATTATATGACATTGTTCTTGAAAGGACAAAGCAAGCTGACCTGAGTGCGCTTTTGAAAAGTAACAATGTAAGGATGATAGATAGAGCAGAAGTTCCGCATTCTCCTATAAAGCCAAGGAAAAGATTGATATTTCTGATAGGGTTGATAGTTGCGTTCATAGCCGGGTTTCTTTCGATAATTCTTATAGAGTTTCTTGAAACCAGATTCAGGGATTTTGATGAGCTGGAAAAAGCCTCAAAGAAATCGATTCTCGGTGTTGTTCCCAAATTTAAAGGTGAAGCAGGGGCTGAGAATGTTCCCGCTGAAATAGTTTTTGAATACAGCGATCAATTTGCCGCCATTGAAGCATTCAGGACCTTGAGAACCAACATAAAGCTTGGTAATCCAGACAAAGAAATGAAAAAGATACTTGTTACAAGTGCCCTTACAAAAGAAGGAAAGACAGTTCTTTCTGTAAATATCGCAGCAAGTTATGCTCTGGCAGGTAAAAAGGTTGTAATTGTTGATGCAGATATGAGAAAACCGAGGATCCATAAAGTATTTGACATTAAAAATGATGTCGGACTTTCAACTGTTGTGATCGGAGAAGTTTCCATTGAAAACGGCATAGATTACGATGTCTATAAAGGTGTTGATGTTCTTACTTCAGGATCTGTTCCACCTAACCCTGCTGAATTGATAGAATCTAAAAGGTTCAGCGACATAATAGATCAGCTTTCAAAAAAATACGACATAATTGTTATTGACTCGCCTCCGCTTACCCCTGTGAGTGATGCGGCAACGCTTTCTGTTCTTGTTGACGGTGTCATTCTTGCAATAAACATAAATAAGACCCCCAGAGATCTTTACAGATCGGCTGTTGAAAAAATATCTAAACCGGGGATCAGATTCCTTGGTACTGTCGTGAATATGCTCGATTTTAAAGATAAAAAAAGGTTTGCATCATACTATCAGTATTATCACTATGAACAGTATGATTCAAAACCGGAAAAAGGAAAAAGGAAATGATAAAGTATTTTTTTTCATTTTGTCTCTTTATCTTTTTTGTGTCATGTGAATCTCCATATATGGTTAGACATCCCGTTTCTGCAGGAGACACATACTATCTTTATGCAACATATTACGGTGATGAATTTGAGGGGAGACAAGCTGCCGATGGCTCCACATTTTCACAAAGTGAGATGACTTGTGCGGCAAGAGGTTTCCCTTTTGGGACAATGCTTGAAGTCAAATCAATAGCAACAGGAAAAAAAGTTGTAGTTAAAGTAACCGACAGACCTGGAAAAAATGTAGTTGACCTGTCAAAAGCCGCATTTGAAAAGATAGATGATCTTTCCAAAGGAAAAATAAGAGTGAAGGTAAAGGTTGTAAAAAGAGGTGCTGCACAAGCTTCTCAAAAAAGAGATCCCGGCAGTGTCCCTGAAAAGGTTTCGGAGCAAAAAACAGGACACTACACTTTGCAGGTTTACAGGTTCGGAGATCTTGAAATTGCCAAAGAAATAGAGACTGGTCTTAACCTTGACTGTTATATTTTTGCAAAAGATGGCTTTTATTTTGTAAGGTGCGGTAGTTTTACAACCCGAAAGGAAGCTGAACAGTTTAAAAATGAACATTTTTCCGATGAAAAAGATGCAGTTGTCATTGAGATGTCTGACTGATCTTTTTCTTATACTTATACTTCTATTTATATTACCTTTAAATTCCAACGCACAAAACATTGCCGATCTTTTGAAATCCGAAAACTTTACTGAAGGCTTCAGACCTTACCTCAGGATCGGTATATATGTGGGTGTTGATTCAGCATTGATAGAAGGTGATGCAGAAGTTTTTGATAAAACGGGTAAAGTCGTTGCCAAGATTCAGGGGAGATATACTCTGAGTGTAAAAAACGGGAAAATCGCCATATCAAACCAGCTTACAAATGGGGATATGATAAAGTTCAAGTCAAAGTTCGGTCTTATAAAAGTGGGCAAAAGAATGTTCCGCGGCGATATTGAAGTATGGCTCAGAAACGGTAAACTGGTGCTTGTAAATGACCTGAATATTGAAGATTATGTCAGAGGTGTCATAAATAAAGAAGTGATCCCGTCATGGCACATAGAAACAAAAAAAGCTCAGGCAGTTCTTGCAAGAACATTTGCTGTTCACCAGAAAATGTTCAACCCCAGAGACAAGCTCTTTGATCTTGCACCTACAGTCCTTGATCAGGTTTATGACGGTCTGAATCAGGAAGATGTAACTGCAAATCAGGCTGTTGACTCAACAAGGGGTGAGGTGATAACAATAGGCCATAACGCTGTCAAAATTTATTTTCATTCAACTTGCGGTGGTCGTACCGGCTCTTCGCAGGAAGTGTGGAAGATGAGAAATGATCACCTTCAGGCGGTTGATTGTCCATATTGCAGCAACTCAAGATTATACAGATGGAAAAGAGTTTTAAAGAGCAGTTTTCTCACCGAAAGATTTAAAGCGGCTGGAGCTAAGGTTGGAAATGTAAATAATATTTCAACAAAAAGGGGAGCTACAAGAGTTGATTCAGTTATAGTGAACGGTCAAAGTTTTCCTGTGAATAGATTCAGAGAAATAGTTGGATTTTCAACGATATGGTCAAATGATTTTACTGTTAAAAAACAGGGCTCCAATTTTGTTTTTGAGGGTAAAGGTGCAGGACACGGGGTAGGGGCATGTCAATGGGGAATGGAAGGAATGGCAAGGAAAAACCGGAACTATCGCCAGATACTCATGCATTATCTGACCGGTGTTGAAATAAGAAAAATGTACTGATGGATACCAAGCTTTTTGACTACCATCTTCCTCCTGAACTGATCGCTGAAACTCCTCTTGACAGGGGTGACAGCAGAATGATGATCGTTGACAGAAAAAATGGAACTTTTACACATTCACAGTTCAGAAACATAACAGAGTTCATAGACAACTCCACGACAGTTGTTTTTAATTCAACAAAAGTAATTCCTGCCCGTATTTTCGGGAAAAGAGTTACAGGCGGTTCCGTAGAGTTTCTGCTTGTCAAAAATGTTCGCAATGATATCTGGCAA
>SLGQ01000331.1 GCA_007136595.1 Candidatus Sumerlaeota bacterium
AGCTCTATTATCTTCTCCCTGTTTGGAAGATCAGGGAATATCCGCAGCAATCTTACAAGAGTCCAATGCATGTGAACGGCACTGTGCCAGTCAAAACAACCGTAAAAAATAACGGTTTTTTCATAGTGGGGAATGGCATCCTGTTCATCAGCGTGAATATGTCCCGGTTTGTTGGGATATCTTTTTGTTATACAGCTCAGTGGAAGTTCTGACAGCTTGACAGCCATATCTCTGTCAAGTACATGTGAAACAGTCGCGTTCATATCAACCCCCTTTTCAAATAAATTCAAATTTTCATCCATACTGTGACCTGCTTTATTGACAGACAAATAAACCACCGACATCATCCCGAAAATTAATCCTGAAATTATAAGCTTTTTCATTGTTGCCTCCGGAAAAAACATCAGAACAATTTACCACATCTGAAAATAAATTCAAATTTGTTCATGAATTTGCTTTTAATTTTTACATTTTTAAAATGTAAGTGAGTTTATGGAGGAGCTTGCATGATAAAAAGAATAATTTTGTTGATCTCAATTTTGCCGGTGATCATGTTCGTACTGTTTCTGTTGACTGCAGTTACAAATGAATATAAGCCGGAAGCGGTTGAAAATGCGATCCTTGTAAATGAGATAAGTGGGGAAACGGTTGCTTTTACCCCTCCCTTGAGACTTGTTTCGTGGAATATAGGGTACGGTGGACTTGGTGAAGAAGCAGATTTTTTTATGGATGGCGGGGTTGATTCGAAAGCAGAGAGTCCCGAAATTGTCAGAAAAAATCTTGAAGGTATAAAAAGAGTTTTGTCCCGCAACTATTATCACCTTATACTCCTTCAGGAAGTTGACAGAAATTCCGCCAGATCTTTTTATACTGATCAGGCAAAATATTTTTCAGAGATATACGATCAACTTGAAAGTTGGTATGCAACCAACTATAGGACTTTTTTTGTTCCTGTTCCTGTTTTTGATCCAATGGGAAGTGTTGAGTCGGGACTTATGACCCTTTCTGTTTTCAAATCGTCAAAAGAAGGTGTCAGATACCAGCTTCCGGGAAGTTTTTCATGGCCCAACAGGCTGTTCAATTTGAAAAGAGCACTTCTGGTAAACCGTTTTTATGATGAGAAAAACGGCAAAGAGTGGGTGATAGTAAATCTCCATTTAAGTGCCTATGACGATGGAAGCTTAAGAGAGCAGGAGCTTGAATTTGTCAGAGAATTTCTTTTGAACGAATATGAATCGGGAAACATGGTAGTTGCCGGTGGTGACTGGAACCATATTCTTCCGGGATTTAACAAAGGAAGTTTCGGAGATTACACAACAAAGGAAAAGGATCTTTTCTGGGTTAAGCAGTTGCCTGAAAACTGGATGCCTGAAGATTGGACATGGGCGTATGGAAAAGATTTTGCAACCGTTCGCTCAAACGAAGAACCTTATACTCCCGGAAGAAACTTTACAACGGTCATAGACGGATTTTTGTTGAGCCCCGGAATTAAATTAATAAAAGGGGAAACAGTTCAAACGGAATTCAAATACTCTGATCATCAGCCGGTAATAATTGAAATAGATTATGAAAAAGAGGAAGAAATTGAAGAAGAAATTGAAGAAGAGATATAAGTTCATCCCATTTGTCTCAATTTTGCTGCTTGTCGTTCTTTCCTGCTCGGAAGAGAGGGAATTCAAAAGAAAATGTGATGCCGGAGACCATTTTGCCTGTACATGGTATCAGAAAAATAAGATCTGTCCCACAGGAAGAAGTGCTGATAAAGGTTCATGCAAGTGGCTTTCATATTATAATTCCTGCAGAAAAGGGGATATGGACAGTTGCAGCAACCTCGGTGTAATGTACCGGAATGGTGAAAGTGTTGATCAAAACTTTGATGCATCTTATGATATTTTCAAGAAATCTTGTGAAGGCGGTTCTCTTGAAGGATGTTTCAATCTCGGACTTGCATACGAAGGGGGATGGGGAATACATCACGATTTTCTTTTAGCAAGCGAACTTTATAAGGAAGTTTGTGAAAAAGGTGTTGCCATAGGCTGTTATAATCTGGCGGTTATGTATATTTCGGGTAAAGAACTTAATAGAAACTATAAGTTTGCTGCAGAACTTCTTGAAAAAGCGTGTGAAGGAAATTATATGTGGGGTTGTTATAATCTCGGTGTAATGCACAGCAGGGGAGAGGGTGTAGAAAAAAACCATGATAAAGCGTTCGATCTTTACAGAAAAGTGTGTGAAAGCGGTGACAGTTGGGGATGTTATAATCTTGCCGGGGCATACTTTTCAGGCAAAGGTGCAGAAAGAAATTATACAAAAGCTTATGCAATATATGACCGTATCTGTAAAACGGGAGATATGGAATCCTGTTATAATATGGCGATAATGCATATTTCCGGACTCGGGGTTTCAACGAACCTTAACAAAGCAAATGAGTTGCTGAAAGAAGCATGTCACGGCGGATTTTATGATGCCTGCGAAAAAATTATTGAGTTGAACATATAAAAATGGAGGCGGAGATGGACATTGATAAAATAAAAGGTCTTGATGAAAAAGAAAGAGAACTTTTCAAGTATGATCTTGAAATTAAAAAGATAGGTCCTCAGAATTTTCTTTCTCCTTTAACAAAAGATAAAAAAATATATAAGTCCCAGATGGTGCCTGAAGATGAAAGAGTGCTTGCTTTTATTGATAAAAGTGTGGTTGACACATTGAAAAGCAAAG
>SLGQ01000044.1 GCA_007136595.1 Candidatus Sumerlaeota bacterium
AAAGCCGCAATTTGCAACTGTCACATTTCCCGCAAGAAACACCGTTTTCATCGGGACTGTAGCAACTGTGTGTCAGACCGTAATCAACACCCAGAGAAACTCCAAGCTCGATTATTTCTTTTTTTGACATATTTATAAAAGGAGCTTCTACGGAAAGTTCTTTTTCAACACCTTGCTTTGTTCCAACTTTTAAAGAGGAGTTAAAGGCTTTTATAAATTCAGGACGACAATCAGGATAGCCGGAATAGTCAATAGCATTAACCCCTATGAATATTTTTTCTGCTCCAATGGTTTCCGCCATTCCTGATGCAATTGATAAAAAAATCAGATTTCTTGATGGAACATAGGTGGAAGGAATACTATCATCATCACATTGTTCCGGCACCGGAATTTCTCTATTGACTAAAGAGCAGGTTTTAAAAGGGGTCAAATCTATGTTGAATTTTATCACCGAAGATTCAAGTCCGTATTTTAGAAGGGTTTGACAGCCTTTCTTAATTTCAACTGAATGTCTCTGTCCATACTGTATAGTAAGAGGAAACACATCAAATCCTTTATTCAGAGTGTATGCAAGAAGAGTAGTAGAGTCCAACCCGCCACTGAAAAGAACAATGGCTTTTTTTTTGCTTTGATCTTTAATCATTCCATTGTCACCATAAACCCGAACCTGATTTCCATGACACCTTCTTCATTCAGTAAAGCTTCAGGAGGATTCTGAAAAGGAGAAGCCATCCTGAAAGCATTTATTGCCTCCCTGTCAAGGAAATCAATGCCGGAAGATGTTTCGAGTTCTATTGAAGCTAATGTCCCGTTGGCATTTATCATTGCAATAATTTTCGTGTATCTGTTTTTTCTTCCGTACAAATGACCTTGGGGGTCATTTATCATCATAACATAAGCAGGTGTCCAGTGCCTTGAAACCGCCTGCTTAATTTTATTAAAATAGGCGGCATAAAGATATTTTTTAGTATTAAGTGCTGTTTCATCAGATTTATCAATATCTTTCAGATAGTCATTAGAAGGGGACATAAGATCTGCATCTCTGCCGGTCAAATATGGAAGGAACCTTCTGGGAATTGACCTTCCGCCCAAATATCGGGCACCTTCTTCATCTTCATCATCTTTCCCTGTTAAAAGTCCCGCTTCAGGTTTTTCTTCACCCTTTACAAACTTGCCATCGGTTCCGTCAAATCCTTTAAACTCCCCTTTTTTGATCTTTTCAAGATGTTCTGAAACCGGTTTGTCCTTCTCTCCCGCAATTATCCGGTCCTCTTTATCGATTTCTTTTCCTGTTATTTCAAGCTCAATTTGCTTTTGAAGTTTTTCCCCCCTTTTAGTGATACTTCTATCGAAATCAGATCTCGTCTCTTTTTCTACAGACGAGTCATATTCAGAAACAAAACGGCTTTCATCAGGTTTTTTTTCATACTTCGGTTTAGCAATATCAACAACCTGTCCTCCCGGAACTTCTTCTTTTTTTATTTCGGGAGGTTCAATTTTTTCAACTTTTTCCGCTTTTATATCATCCCCGTCATAAAACATTATGCTTACCAGTTTGTCGCTGTCATATTCACCTTTAACATCAATTTTTACAAATATAAGTAAAAAGTGAAGTAAAACGGAAATAACAAGAAAAATGATGATCGGGGATCCGGAATATTTTTTCCTGTTTCTGAATTTCATATCAGCAGGGCTCGATTTTAGTTCGAGTCTCCCTTAGGAGGTTCCTGGCATCTATTATCAAGAAGTATTGTTCCGTTAGGACAGCAACGACCTTTCCCGGCTTCATGATAACCGGCAGGACACACAACACTTTCAACAGTGTCGCTGTAACGGGAACACCTTTCATTCATAATAAAATTAAAGCCATCGGGACAACAGAGGTGTTCAACCAGATTCATTCCCGGATCACAGTTATCGAGGATCTTGAAGAAAGGTCTGATACACATATCTTTATCGGCGATTTCATTAGACCCGCAACTGCCCGACTTGTTAAGCTGGGAATTTACGGTAAATTCACCAAGATACAGCTCACTTCCACGAAGATTGAGATCCGACTTGAAAACAAAAATGTTGTCATTGAAATTCCGGTCAATAACCAGGAAAAACTCATACCTGCCCGGAGCAAGATCATGTTTGAATTCACTGTTGAATGCAAGGGGAACTATTTTCACAGGTTTTTTATCTCTGAAAATAACAATTACAGTATTTCCGCTTGGGTAGTTGTTTCTCAGGTGGATCCTTGAAACATTTGACGGTATTTTCAGATTTCTGTTCGGGGACTCAATAAATTGATCAAGAGCATGACTTTTGTAGTTCCCGGTTATTTTTTGCACCTGTTTTTCAATGAAAGAGTTCATTGCTTCGCCATGTTCTTCTTTTAATCCATGGATCCCGACAAGAACTTCAACATCTCTGTTTTTAGAATCCTCACGGATTATCTCAATTTGTCTTTCAATTAAAGATCTGCTCTCATCTTTAATGTCTGCACTGCCGCAGGAAACGGCTCCAACAGCAACACAAACAAACAACCACTTAATAACTTTCATGATTCGCTCCATATCTAATGTTTTAAAACAACAACAAATGTTCTTTCAACATCATTTTACAATTACATTATACACACTTTGAGAGTAAAGTAAAATATTAAAAAGAAAAGTGGGCTCTTAAATATTTTATTCAATATGACTCAACATTTAAACACTGCTGACTTGGCAGAACTGTTGTTATGAAGAAATGCCATAAAAAAATCAAGCTCTTGCATTATTGTAGCTTGACAATAGTGTTTTGCTGGATAACATCACTCAAGTGATTGTCTTTTTATTAAGAGTTACGCGGCGTGTCATGAATTTTAGAGATTCAAAAACAGGAGAAGAGTCAATGTTTCCTAAAGTAAAAAAATCTAAAAAGAAGGTGAAGCCTTACACTGAAGTAATTAATGAACAGAGAGGAGAATTGGAAAAAGATCCTATTTACAGGGATCTTATTGACATTACCAGTTACCAGAAACCTAAAACCAGATCAGAATGTTTAAAACTTAAAAGACCATGTCTCTTTGTTTCATGTAAATATCATTTGTTTCTTGATGTAAACCCTGAAACTAAATCAATTAAGTTCAATTTCCCCGGAAAAGAAGTATGGGAACTCAGGGAAACATGTGCACTTGATGTTGCTGACAAGGGTGGCGTTACTCTGGAAGAAGTGGGCGCAATTATGAATCTCACAAGGGAGAGGATTCGTCAGGTAGAAATGAGAGCTCTTCAGAAACTTAGACAGAACAGTTCGAAATACAACATTAAAAACTTCAGCTTTTTAAGCGGAAAATAATTTTCACAAGCTATTCCTGTATATTTCAACGATATCACTTTTACTCAGGCACTTAAATCTTCCAATAGAATTGTACTTCAAAGCTGATTCCGCCATTTCTTCAAATTTATCGTCACTGATCCCCAACTCGGACAATTTTGATGGTATCCCTAGAGATGAGAAAAAACGGGAAGTTGCAGAAATGGAATCCGCAGCAACTTTGAAAGGATCTTTCCCTTCTATTCCCCAGACATTTCTTCCGTAAGTGGAAAATTTTTCAACATTATCTTTGTCAAGAACTTTTCTCATCCAGTGAGGTGTCAATATTGCAAGCCCTGTACCGTGGGTTATATCGTATTTTGCACTCAGCTCATGTTCTATCAGATGTGTCGCCCAGTCTCCATCTTTACCTGCGCCTAAAAGACCGTTAAGTGCAATAGTACCTGCCCACATTATCTGAGCTCTAGCTTCATAATCATCAGGTTTTTCAATAGCCGTCGGTCCATATTTAATAATGGTCTTAAGAATTGCTTCAGACATAAAATCCTGAACTGCCGATTCTGGATAACTGAAATACTGTTCAAAAATATGGCTCATTATATCGGCGATTCCTGCTGCAGTCTGATCTTTAGGAACAGAAAAAGTATAACAGGGATCTAAGACACTGAATTTAGGCTTCATTTTCATGCTTCCCGTAGCTAGCTTTTCTTCCGTTTCCGGATTGGATATCACTGTGCCGCCGTTCATTTCACTTCCCGTGGCAGCTAAAGTTAAAACCGTGCATATTGGAAGAGCTTTTTTTATAGTTGCTTTTCTTGTGAAGAAATCCCATGGATCACCGCTATAGTATCTTGCAGCAGCTATGGCTTTGCAACAGTCTATGACACTTCCGGCTCCGGCTGCAATTATGTAGTCAACACCCTCTTTTCTACAAATTTCGGCTCCCTCTCTTACTGTTGATATTCTTGGATTAGGGTCTATGCCTGAGAGTTCAACGAACGGAATGGAAACTTTTTCAAGCTCACTGACAATATCATTGTAAACACCGTTTTTTTTAATACTTCCGTGTCCGTATGCCAGCAACACTTTTTCCGCTCCTGCTTTTTTTAAATTTTTACCAAGAACAGTAACCTGATCTTTACCAAAAAAGATGTCAGTGGGAACGGAAAACCAGAAATTATTCATATTGGCACCTCCTCAAATTTTTTACCTCTGAATTTCACCTGAGACACAAAAAGTCCCGTTATAACAGCAAGCACTCCGATTACTTTTATGGTCCCGAACTCTTCTCCAAAAAAGAAAAATGAAAAAATAGCAGTTATAACTGGAATAAGATTTGTAAAAGTATTTGCTTTTGCTGCACCTATGTGAGCTACTACAGGAATAAAAAGAACAAATGATATAGTTGACGGAAATACTCCAAGCTTCAGTATCGCAGTATAAGCAACAGCTTCGTGGCTGGAATTGAGAAAAGAGTTGAGCTCGAAAATAAGAAAAACAGGGAGGAACATAAATACAGCCATAAAGTTCTGCCAGAAAACTATCATGATACTGTTATATTTACTGCCCACTTTTTTTAAAACAATAGAGAACAATATTGCACTTACAACAGCAATAAAAAGGAGCAAAACCCCTCTGGCAGAAGCTGCGAAAGATCCTCCGTCACTTAAAACCACAAAAATTATTCCGACAAAAGAAAGAACAATACCTATAAAGTTTGCAATACTTACTTTTTCTTTAACTCCGAGAATAAAAAGAAAGAGTGGAGTTAAAAGAGGGATCGTTGAAATGATTATTGCTCCTGTTGTCGGAGAAACATGCTGCATTCCGTATCCTTCACCCATGAAATAACAGAAAGGTTCGAAAAAAGATATCAGGAACAGCCATTTGAAATCACTTTTATCAGGCAATATTTTTCTACCGGTTATAATGAGAATGAGAAAAAGTATGGTGACTGATATTATCATTCTTAAAAGTACAACGGTTGTAGGCTGATAACTTATGAATGCGTCTTTATACCATACGAAAGAAAGTGCCCAGAACGACATCGATACAAAAGCATAAAGATATATTTTTGGTGTACTCAATAGGTTTTTTCCTGTCTATCTATGTTTCAGTTGTTGATTTTTTCCTTAAGATCTTTCCCGGCTTTGAAAGCAGGAAGTTTTTTTGCCGGGATCATTATTTTTTCACCGGTTTTAGGGTTGATCCCTTGTCTTGAATCATATTCCTTTACAGTAAAACTGCCAAAACCTCTGATCTCGACTCTTTCACCATTTTCCATTGCTTCAGTGATAGAACCCATAATAACATCAATGTATTTAAGTGCTTCAGCTTGAGATATTCCTGTTTTTTTAGCAATTTCTTTTGAAAGTTCTGTCCTGTTCATAAAATCCCCCTGTGTTTTAATAAGTTTCTTATAATTTAAAAAGTCCCGGTTTTATTTACAGTGTATGTCCTGTTTTCATTCCAGCCCCTTGCTTTTTTCAAGTTTGCAACAGCTTTGTTTTGCGAATCTTCCTGTGAAGTTCCGCTGAAACCGTAAGCATAGGTTTTTACCAACACACCGTCATGAAGATAGGCTGCGTAAAGAACAGTGTAATAGCCTTTGTTAAGTGTGGTTGATTCAGTAGCTCTCACATTCGCATGCCCCTGTTCTTTAAGCTGTGCGATCGCTCTTGATCTGGCTCTGTTGGCATTGTTGCCATCTTCAAAGTAAAATGTCCAAGTTACTGCATTTCCATCTTTGTCAACAGCTTCGGCAAAAGCTGCAGCTCCAAAAAGAGAAGAAAAGCAGAACAATGTAAAAAAAACTGCCATTAATTTAACTTTCATTCCTGCCTCCAAATATGTGTAATAACAAATTACACTTGAATAGTGCCATTTATGTATTGAAATGTCAAATGAAAAAACGAAAAGTCTTTAAAGGTTTCTCATTAATGCTTTAGATTTTTCGTGGTATTCGCTATTGGGATCAGTTCCGTCAATTATTCTTTGAAAAAGTTCTCTTGCCTGTTGAGGATCTTCCATCCTTAAACTTCTTGCTCTCATGTAAAGAGTTTTAGCCTCTTCATCACCCAGAGTTGCTCTTCTTGATGGCTGTTGAGCAGGCGGAGCACTTCTTCTCGCTTCCTGACGGGCAGGCGGCGGTGCGGATGCTTTATCAAGAGCTTCTATATCTCTGACCATTTTACCGCCGGAGATAGTTCTGTCATACTCTATAAGGCGACTTATCATAGCACTTCTTCTTGTTCCGGTAGCATCTCCGGCTCTTTCCCACATTCTTTGAAATCTTTCAATTTCTTTTTTAGTGGCATTGGCTTTTTGAGCAATGGAACGATCCCGGGCAGCTCTATCAAGACTGCTTATTGCGGCACTGAAATTCTTAGACAGATACTGAGATATGGCTCTGTCGTAATCTGCCTGACCACCGCTTGCAGCAGGTTCCTGTCTAGGGGGTGGAGCTGCTTGTCTGGCGGGAGCTTGTTGTGCAGGTGCCGCCTGACGACGGGGCGCTGATCTTTGTGCCTGAGCTCTGGCTCTTCTGCTGGCTGCCGCTGCTGCTGCCGCTTTTTTCTTTTCTTCCGCTTCTCTCTGCATTGCCTCAGCTTTCTGCTGACCTATCTTTGCAACAAGTGATGCCTGAAGCTCTTTCACTTCTTCATTTTCGGGATCATCAGCCAGAATGGCATATATCTTAGTAAAAGCTTCATCCTCTTTGTTTTGAGCAATAAGTGATTTTACTTCCTCAACATTCCAATTGGCGACAGTTTCTTCTCCGACAAGCTCAACGACATCACTGTAAAAAATTGATTCTGAGTCAATTTCTTTAAATATTTTTTCAGCAGCAGCTTTTTTATTTCCTTCAAAAAGAGCCTTACCTTCATTAAACTTTGCCTGAACTTCTTTTTCTTTTGTAACTAATTCAAGTCTTTCAAGAAGCTGTCTCTGTTCAGGAGCTTTTTTGAGAAATTCTTTGATCTGTTTTTCAGCAGTTTCCAGCTCTTTGTTTTCGATCAGATCGTCCAAAGCATCAACATCTTCTATTGCAAGTCTCCAAGGACCTTCGGCAACTGTTCTGCCGGGCTGTAGTGTCTCCGGCTGGAACATGTAAAAATAAAGGAATGCTCCTGCGCCGATAAGAACAAGGAAAATTGCAACCCATGCGAGAGGGGACGCTCCTTTCTTTTTATAGACGATCTCCTCTTCATAATGCTGCTCTTCTTTTCTTGACCACTTTTCTTTCATATCTTCGTTTATTATTTCAAAACGGATATGTCTTGCTCCGGCGACAATTACATCATTGTGATAAAGATCGGATTTCGTGATCTTGCTTCCATTCACTCTCGTTCCGTTTCCGCTTCCAAGGTCTGAAACACAGAAATGATCGTCTTCTCTTTCAACCTTAAAATGTTTTCTTGATACAGATGGGTCAGTTATAACAAAATCGTTATCCAAACCTCTTCCTACAAATATTTCGTCCCTCGTTATTTCAATACTTTTCCCCTGATCTTTGCCATCTGTTATTGTAAGTCTGGCATCAGCAGAGTGTCCTGATAGAGAGGCAAGGTCAATGATGGCAGTTTTCTCTTCAGCCATTTCCTCATCATCGTCATCATCAAGCAAAGTAGGGGGAATAGAAGCAGTCGGCGGTGGCGGCGGAGTAGGTGCTCCTCCCGGTTTTTTCTGCATTGCTTCTTTCCGTGCTTTTTCAGCTTTGATCTTTTCAGCTAATTTTTTCAAATACTCTTTGTCGATCGTGGGTTTTCCTGTTCCTTGTTTGTTTTCTTCCATTTTAAAAGCTCCTTGACTGCAATCCGCATTCAAAACAATATCACACTCAAATATCTTCATAATTTTTGAAAAGTCAACTATTTGAACCCCCTAATTTCAGTTTTATCCTCATTCTCAACTCGATTCTCAATGGAATTATCCATTTTTTGTAAAAATTTGTGTATTATTATTTATATTTTGTTATAATGTTGCGGCTGACTTGTTTGTGTTTAATTTTGTACGGGAATCAGTGATGGCTGAAAACTTAAAAGGATATAAAATCGTGCTTGGTGCAACTGGTGGAATTGCTGCATATAAGGCTGTGTATCTTCTAAGACTTTTTGTTAAGAGCGGTGCAGAAGTACAAGTTGTGGGGACAGAAAATTCTAAGAATTTTATCGGGGATTCCACATGGGAATCTTTAAGTGGCAGACCACCGGTATACGACACTTTCAGAACAAAAAATTCTTCTGAAATTGAACATATTTTCCTAGCTCAAGATGTGGACGCAATAGTTGTTGCACCTGCAACAGCCAACATCATCGGGAAGATGGCAAACGGGATAGCCGATGATATGCTGTCAACTATTTTAATGGCGGCAACTGCACCGGTTTTCATTGCTCCCGGAATGAACACTGAAATGTATAATAACCCTGCATACAAAAGGAATGAGCACTATCTGCTGTCAAGAGAAAATGTTTATTTCATAGAGCCGGGAATGGGTGATCTTGCCTGCGGGACACAGGGGAAAGGAAGGATGGCTGAACCTGAGGAAATTTTTAATTTTGTTATGAACAACATTCTTCCTTCTGATGAAAAAAACAAACTCAAGTGGTTGATATCAGGCGGTGCAACAAGAGAATACATTGACCCTGTAAGATATATAACAAACGGTTCTTCCGGAAAAACAGGTCTGGCTATTGCTGATGCGTCTTATAATCTTGGAGGTGATGTCACATTTGTAGGGATAAATGTAGAAAAGCCGGCAAATGCGAAGTATAAATTCATTCCGGCAGTTTCGGCAAAAGAAAGTACAGATGTCATATTGGGCGAAGTTCCAAAAGCCGATATTTTTGTAATGAGTGCTGCTGTTGCAGATTATTCTCCCGATAAAAGCAAGGGAAAAATAAAAAAATGTGACGGAGATATGAATCTTGTCCTGCACAGAACAAAAGATATACTAAAAAGCAGCATCGGATTTATGAAAAAAGGAGCAGTCCGAGTGGGTTTTGCAGCTGAAACGGAAAATCTTGAAGAAAATGCCCGTAAAAAACTTAATGAAAAGGAGCTTGATATAATTGTTGCCAACCTTGTTGACGAAAACAATGACCCTTTTGGTTCAGATACAAACACTGTAAAAATAATTACAAGGGACTCTGTTTTGGAGATAAAAAACAGCAGCAAACAAATTATTGGAAGAAAGATCGTGCAGGTGGCTCTTGACATCCGGAGAAAAAAATTTGAATAAAGATCAGCTTAAAATAAAAAAACTCCTCACTCCGACACAGGAAGATTATCTTGAAGCCATTTATGATCTCACGACTGAAAATGCGGTTACAAGAAATAAAGAGATCGCGGACAAACTGGGTGTAAGAAGAGCTACCGTTACAAGAGCGGTAAAAGCTCTGGCAGAAAAAGGGTTGGTGGATCATGAAACCCACGGCTATATAACCCTTACAGATTTCGGCAGAAGCATAGCTGTGGAAATCAGTTCAAGGCATAAACTTTTCAGACATTTTTTTAAAGATATTCTTCAAGTTGAAGAATCTGATGCTGACTTTCTGGCATGCAGAATAGAGCACCTTATTACAGGAGAAGCTCTGAGGAAGTTCAGGGATTTAGTTGCAAAAATTGATGATTGCCAATATAAATGCGGTAGTATGAATAAAAACAGGGAAGTTGATCAATGAAAGAAATATCGTGTTCAGCCGGAGACCTCATTCTTTCTAAAAATGAAGTTTCCCAAAACTTGTATATGGTTATAAGAGGCCGGGTAAGAATTGAGATCGGGAAAGAGTTTTTCTTTCTTTCAGATGGGGATCTTTTTGGAGAAGAAGGTCTTTTTTTTAATAAACCGTCACCATATAATGCTTCATCTGTGGAAGAAACTGCAATTCAGGTGCTTGACCATGAAGAGGCAAAAAAGCATATTTTTGAAAACCCTGATGTTGCTTTTACTGTTTTTATAAAAAATTTTGGCAGGACATGGAGAAATATCAAAACTTTTTCTGAAAGTTCTGCAGATTACATAAGGATAATTGAAGAGCTTATACCCTATGCCGGCAACACGGAAAACACTCTGCCTGATGTACCTGCCGGAATAGGGATCCAAGATCTTTCAAAACTTATGAAAGTGAGTTCTTCCGATCTTCTTGAAGATATTAAAAGATTTTCCGACTTAGGGCACATAGATGTTAAAAGCGGCGAAAAAATCATGACCGTTGACAAAAAAACCCTCCGTAAAATTGTACATGAACATTACAGAAATTTTTATTTTTACGGCACGGAAAGGGATAAAGGTGCCGGACATTATTCATTGACAAATATGATCAGAAAACATAATGAAGATATTTTTAACGGTAATAAATAAAAACAGATAGGAGCAGGTGCAGTTATGAAAATTACATGTCCACATTGCAGTACCAACTATAACATTGATGACAGCAGGATCCCGGAAAAAGGGTTGCTTGTTAAATGTTCGGTATGTGAAAATCAATACAGAATTAAGAAAAAGAGTGAACTACCAGTAGAAGAAGATGATATTGTGGGGCTTTTTCACAGTAAAATGGAGCAGGATGCAGAAGAAGAAAAATCAGAGGAAAACTCTCTTTTTGAAGAAAGTGAAGATGCGGGGTCTTCCCTGTTTGAAGATGATGAGAATATCTCTGATCCAGTTGAGGAAACATACCAACAACCGGAAAGTTCTTCTCCGGCTTACGATTTACCTGAGGATGACGGCAGTCCCGAAATAACAGTCAATCACATGCCGAAAATCCCCCCTGAACCGGCAAAAGAAGAAAAAGAGGCAGAATCAAGCGGAGAGGAGGATAACCACAACGCAATGGCTGACAACGATGATCTTTTTGATGACGATCCTCAGGACAATAATATTGAAAGATTCGATCTTTTCGGGGAACCATCTAAAAATGACAGTGTTGAGCAGGATGATTTCTTTTCAGGTCTGGAGCTTTCATCAGACAGATATGATGATTCAAATGACGAATTAAGCACAGATAAAAAAGAACTCTCTGATGAACAACAAGAAGCTCCTCCTCTTTTTGAAGACGAGCCGGATGATCATCCGGTTGACAGTGATCCTGGAAAAATAAGTGGCGGTACCAACGAGCCTGATGATTTTATTAAAGACCTATTTGAATCTCATGGGGCGTTCGATACTGATCCCAAAGACCAGGAAGGCTCTGTTTATTTTAAAAAGAAAGATTCAGGTGAAATACTGGGTCCTTTTTCTGAAGATGAAATAGAAGACCTTATGATAAAAGGCATTATTACCCCGGAAGATGAAGTTTCCACTGACGGTTTCTCGTGGGGATCTGAAACTGAAGGTGATACCGGTCTGGGCACAGAAGAGCATTTTGATCACGATATCGATGTTTTCCAAAGTGTAAGTGATGATTCAATTTCATTCGGTTCAAACATTGATGTTTCAGATGGACAGAATGAACCCGCTAAAGAAAAAACAAATATCGGATTATTCAGTGACTCCGATCCTTCTGAATATGAAGGAACATCTTTGACTGGAATGGCAAACATGGGGGAATCTATTGACCATGTTTTTATTCCGGAAGAACTGACTGATTCAGGAATGGAAAAAACTGGTCAGGCAAAAGTTAAGAAAAAGAAAAAAGGTGGGGGAGGCATTCCGTTTTTTGTTGTTCTTACTGTGTCAACCTTTATTGTTGTGGGGCTTATCGGTGGAGGAACATATTATTATCTTAACTATGTCGCAGGGACAAGAGGAGATGTTCTTGACAATATCAGCGAATCAATAGCTGTCCATACAGGGACTCTTCTTGATGTAAGAGAAGCTTTGGACAAAGACCTGCCCCAGGATTATATCAGGAGCATCGGTATCTTAAGGCAGTATATTAAACCCGGAGAAACAGCTCCAACTTCTATCGGTCTTGACGGGCAAGTTAAATTCAACATGATCATTTCTTATGACAGAAGGATCGAACCTGTTGCAGTTACAGATAAAAATATAACTGCCGCACTTTCTGATGCTCCTGACAATATAGACCTCATTAAAGCAAAAGCTCTGTCACATGTTGTTCAAAGACAGCATGATCAGGCTGCCAGACTTCTTCAGCCTTTTGCAAATTCTGATGATCCAGAGATATTTTACATACTTGGTCTTGCCGCATCGGGAAAGAATGATTTTACAAACGCTGAAACTTTTTTCAACACAGGCTTTGTAAAAAGCAATGGTAGAAGTGCGAAGATAACCTATGCTCTTGCCGATATGAAATTCAGAAATGGAGATACTCAGTCAGCGATGGCTTTTCTGAACAGGATCATTGCTGAAAACCCCTTATATTTAAAGGCTTATCTTCTTAAAGGACAGATCCTTATGAACAATCCTGACCGATTAGCGGAAGCTCAACTGTTTTTAAGGGAAATTGACGGCTCAATAATTGCCGATGCAGAAGATTTTCAAAAAGCGGAATATTTTCAGATGTTAGCCAGAGTGGCTCACAGGAGCGGGGACATAAAAGGAGCTATTGCTAACTATGAAAGAGCTGTCGAGATCAACAAAACAGATACCAGTTCTCTTTCAAGAATTGCAGATTTCTATGTGCAGACAGGCAACTCATCTAAAGCGATGGAATATTATGACCGTGCTCTTGCAATAAATGCAAAATACCCTCCTGCCATACTTGGGAAAGCAGAAATTTTCACCAGGATCAATCAGCAAGACAGAGTGTATCTTGAGTTGGCAAAACTGGACATTCAATCGATACGGAATACAGATCACCTTATAAGACTTGGAAGAATATATTATGATCTTGGGGACAGAGGTAAGGCGGTAGAATTTTATGACCTTGCAATAGAATCCAATCCATCGGCCATTGAACCTTATTTGGCAAAAGGGGTCATTATGCTGGAGTTTGGAAAACTGGATGAACTTAGGGAAATTTCCGATAAAATGGGGGTGCTCGGGAAAGATACTTATGCATACAACCTTATCAGGGCAATAATATTTCACAGAGAAGGGAACCATACAAATGCTGACAAGGCTTTTCAAGTTGCTTTGAAAAGGAACAGTGCCGGTGATGAAAGGGTTTTTCATTATTATGGACACCTCCTTTATGATCAAGGCAACTATAGACAGGCATCAAGATATCTGGAGATGGCATACAAAGCATCTCCTTCAACTTATAAATATCTGCAGGCATTCGTTGAATCTCTTGAAAAAGAAAGAAGGTGGAATGAAGTTATTTCTCTTCTGGAAGGGAGTGAGTTCAGAGAAAGACCCATGTTCAGAAGCTATGTTTCACTTTCCAATGCATTTCTTGCGAGAGGAAAGCACGAGGAAGCTTTAAACAACATAAACAGAGCGATAGATCTTAACAGTGGGAATTCATATCTTCACTATTTAAAATCCAAAGTGCTTTATGAAATGGAAAAGTTCAGTGATGCCGAAGTTGAAATAAACAGAGCTGTAGTTCTTGATATGAGAAATTTTGATAACTATGTCATGTATGCAAGAATTTTAATAAGAAGAGGCGACTTTAAAGGAGCAATTGAAAGGATCGAGGCAGCCGAAAAAATAGATAACACTCAGGAGTCACTAATGCTTTTAAAGGGAATCGTCTATAAGCACCTTGATGATTTCAGAAATGCGATAAGATATTTCAGAAGGGTTAAAAGTCCCGCTTTAAGGAGGGAAGCGTATCTTGAAATAGGGGAAGCATATTTGCAGGTCAACAACAGAAGAGAGGCGATGAAATATCTCCAGTTGGCAGAAAAGAGCGGGAACCCCGGTGCCCACAGACATCTTGCAAGATTGAATTATGAAATGGGAAGGATCGATACTGCTGTTTCATATTACCGTAGATCACTCAGAGCGGACAAAAACGATGTTCAGGCACTCAGACAACTTGGTTTCATATATAAGGAAAAGGGTGATTATCCAAGATCGCTTGCCTATTTCAACAGGTATCTTAAACTGATAAATGATGCGTATGAAAGACAAATGATCCAGGATGAAATATTTTTCCTCAATAGGAATCTTTCTGAAGCTCAGAAAAGGACGATTGACCAGGACCCTTCTCTCGGAATGGATGAAGAAGATATAAATGAAAGAGCGAAAGAACTCTATCTTGAAGGGAGAGCTTTAAGAGTTGAAGATCCTGAACTTGCAAGAGAAAGATTCAGAGAAGTTATGAGAATTGTGCCTAAAGATAACGAATATTATCAAAAATCGTTCAGATCTTTCAACAGATTACACAGAGAAAATCAATAGTTGAATCTTTAAGTGGATCAACATTAGTTTTAAAGGTTTTTTTCCTTGATTTTAGGTATTTAACCTGTATAGAATCTGGCAGATGTCTGTTCATTTCATTTGGCAGAGTACTTTTAAACATTTATGGAGGACGAGATGGGATGCTGTTGCAACAAAAACATTAAAAGCAGTAGTGAACTTATGAATCTTGACAACACTTACGGAGCACACAACTATCATCCGCTTGAAGTTGTAATTTCAAAGGCAGAAGGTGTATGGGTATGGGATCCTGAAGGTAAAAAATATATGGATTGCCTCAGTGCCTACAGTGCAGTAAACCAGGGACACAGAAATCCTAAGATTATCAAAGCACTTAAAGATCAGGCAGATATACTCACTCTTACAAGCCGCGCATTTTACAATGACAAATGGCCTGTTTTTGCTGAAAAACTCGCAAAATATACCGGCAAAGAGATGATACTTCCTATGAATACCGGAGCTGAAGCTGTTGAAACTGCCATTAAAGTTATGCGCCGCTGGGGATATGAAAAGAAGGGTGTTCCCGCAGATCAGGCTGAAATAATAGTAATGGAAGAAAACTTTCACGGAAGAACAACAACAATAGTTTCTTTTTCAACAGACCCTGTTGCAAAAAACAACTACGGTCCTTATACTCCCGGATTCAAAGTTGTAAAATACAATGATCTCAAAGCTGTTGAAGAAGCGATCACTTCAAATACGGTCGGCATTCTTCTTGAACCCATCCAGGGTGAAGCAGGTGTTTTTGTTCCTCATGAAGGCTACCTTAAAGGAATCAGAGAGATCTGTGACAAAAACAATGTGCTTTTTGCATGTGATGAAGTTCAGACAGGTTTTTGCAGAACAGGAAAGAAATTTGCTTTCATGCACGAAGGGATAGTCCCTGATGTAATAATCATGGGCAAAGCTCTTGGCGGCGGTGTTTTCCCTGTATCTGCCGTTGCTGCGAACAAAGATGTAATGGGTGTTTTCACTCCCGGATCACACGGTTCAACATTTGGTGGAAATCCTCTTGGTTGTGTAGTTGCTTCTGCTGCTCTTGATGTTCTCATTGATGAAAAACTTGATGAAAAATCAGAAGAACTTGGAAAATATTTCAGGCAAAAACTTGTTGAAATGAACAGTCCGAAAGTTGCTGAAGTAAGAGGAAGAGGTCTTCTTAACGCTGTCGTTCTTAAAAAAGAAGCCGGAAAAGCAAGAATTTATACAACAGCAATGAAAGAAAGAGGTGTCCTTGCAAAAGAAACACATGAATGGATAATCAGATTCGCACCTCCATTGGTTGTAACAAAAGAAGAGCTTGACTGGGCACTTGAAATAATCACTGATGTCCTGAAATAAACAAACCTAACACTTCTGAAGACCGATCTCGCACCTTCTTTTCTTTTCAGCTTTTGCAATGAATCCAACTGCCGAAAATATAAAAACAAGAGATATCCAGTCAATTATTTCAGGATATTTTCCCCCAAACATAGCGGCAAAAAGAACTGTTGCAGTGGTTCCGGCTATAAGAGAAGTGAGTCTGTTGACAAGACCGGCAAAGGTTGCGGTTCTACCTTTGAACATGAAAAGAAAAACACTGAAAAAAGCAACGATACCATATCCCATTCCGGCAAGATATGACCAGGGAGCCCACTTCCAGTCAGTTGCAAGTATCGCATTTGTAAATGGATCTATTCTTTCACCGGTAATACCCAGCGATCTTGCAAAAACAACAACAGCGGCAGTGACAAGAATAAGAGTAGTAGTTGAAGAAATCTGTTCTATTGCAAAAAATGCTTTATTGTTGTCTCTTTTATCTTCAGGTTTGCGTGTGTTTTTGTAGTAATTCATTATGTAAATTCTAAAAGAGTATGCAATAATGTATGATCCGAAAATTATCATTACAGGAAGCGATTTGAAAGGGCTTTCCCCTCCTCTCCCGTCACCGCCTATAATCTTTATCCCGACGGCAAAAAGAGCAAGGATCATTGCTATGTTTTCTTCCATATAAACAGTTTTTTTAAGTATCCCTTTTTTTATCTGAATTGCGTCAACAACTCTTCCTATGACAATAACCGCACCTCTCATTATAACCATCGCAACCATTACCGATATTCCTTTGAAACTGTAAAGAAGTGTAGTTGTCGGAACTATTACTGCTGTACAAATACCGGAAGCTACGATATAAGGTATTTCAGACGGAACGCTCATCCCGAGAAAATTCACCTTCCCCAGAGTTTCCATTTTATACCACTTCAAAACAAGAACCACCCCTGTAGCGATGGTGGCACCTCCTGCAGTGTTATATACAAGGTATTCCATTCCGTGAATGCCTGGATAACCTGGGTCGGTTGACAGAAAATATTTTACAGCTATTCCTGTAATAACATAAAAGAAAAAATATCCCGCACAAAGTTCTATGAGTCTTCTTGTTGAACTGCTGTTGTTATTCAAAACCATTTCTCCCGGTAAAACTTGACCTGCTGTTATTTTTTGAAAATTTTTCTGTATATCTGTCTGTAATCTGACACAAAATTTGCTTTAATGTCTTCTTTTATATCATCATTTATACTGTCATAAAGTGCTTTGTTTTTTTCAGGTATCACCACTTCTTTCACTTTATTCCGTTTTGCGGCAAGCAATTTTTCTTTAAGTCCGCCAATTGGAAGAACTTCGCCGGTTAAACTTATTTCACCTGTCATAGCTATGAGAGGGTTGACCTCTTTTTTAAGGAAAAGACTTAAAAGTGCTGTAGTTATCGTTATTCCTGCACTTGGACCATCTTTTGGGATTGCTCCTGCAGGAAAGTGGATGTGAATATCTTTATCTTCGAGAGTAAAGTCAACCCCGAGTCCGAAATCTTCGGCATTACTTTGAATGTAAGAAAGAGCGATCCTTGCCGATTCTTTCATGACATCACCCAGATGTCCGGTAAGAATGAGCCCCCCTTTCCCTTTCATCCAGTTTGCTTCGATCTTCAGAGTACTGCCTCCATATTGAGTCCAGGCAAGACCTGTTACAACCCCTATTCTTCCATCATAATCAAGTTCCGTATCCTGAAAAGGTGGAAGTTTCAGATACTTTTCAACAGTTACGGGAGTTATTCTTTTAGGTATTTTCTCTCCCCGTATTTTCATGGTGACAACTTTTCGGCATATTGCACCGATATTCCTTTCCAGATTTCTTACACCTGCTTCCCTTGTATATCTTCTTGAAATAAAAAGTATGGCATCTTTTGCAAAAGACAACTCTTTTTTCTTGAGACCGTTATTTTCCATCTGGCGGGGAATAAGATATCTCTGAGCTATTTCTATCCTTTCAGGATCGGTATAGCCGGACAGTCTGATAATCTCCATACGGTCTTTAAGCGGGGGAGGAATGGTTTCTTCCCAGTTGGCAGTAGCAATGAAAAACACTTTGCTCAAATCAAAAGGGACACCTATGTAGTTGTCAAGGAAAGAAAAATTTTGTTCAGGATCAAGAACTTCAAGAAGAGCGGAAGAAGGGTCGCCTCTGAAATCTTTTCCAACTTTGTCTATTTCATCAAGCATGAAAACAGGGTTTACTGTTCCCGACATTTTTATTCCCTCAATGATCTTTCCGGGCATTGCACCGACATAGGTTCTTCTGTGACCTCTTATTTCCGCTTCATCGTGAAGTCCACCCAGACTGAGACGGTAAAAATTCCTGTCAAGAGCTCTCGCAATTGATTTTCCAAGAGAAGTTTTCCCGACACCGGGAGGACCGATAAAACAGAGTATCGGAGATTTTGATGTCCCTTTTATTTGGCGGACTGCAAGAAATTCAAGTATCCTTTCTTTAATATCTTGAAGTCCGAAATGGTCTTCTTCAAGAATTTCCGCTGCCTTGTTTATATCTTTATTGTCTTTGGTTTCATTTTCCCAGGGAAGTTCGAGAATAGTATCAAGCCATGTTTTTACAACAGTAGTTTCAGATGCGGCAGGATTCATCGATCTGAGTCTGTCAAGCTGTTTTTTAGCTTCTTTTCTTGCATTGTCAGGCATTTGTTTTTCCTGAAGTTTTTTCTCGTACTCCTGTATTTCGGAAGTATGCGGATCTTCATTGCCCAGCTCTTTCTGTATCTGTTTCATCTGTTCTTTAAGAAAGTATTCTTTCTGAGCTTTTCCAAGTCTTTCTTTGGCTTTGTTACGGATATCGAACTGTATCTCCAGCAGAGACAATTCTCTTTGCAAATTGTCATGAACTATTTTAAGTTTTTTCAGATAGGAATTTTCTTCCAGAACCATTTGAGCCAGTTCAACCGATTTCGATATGTTGTTAAGAACTATTTCGGCGAATCGCCCGGCATTTTTTACACCATCTATCGCACCCAAAGCTTCAGGAGGAAGAGAAATATCTCCATTATCTGAAATGGATCTTATCTGATTTTTTATTTCTATCATAAGTGCCTGAGTTTCAGGATTATCGCTGTCATCTGTTTCTTCAATGATTTTTATGTCTGAAGTATATATACCGGTTTTCTTATCATATTTTATTGATCTTATGGCAGCTTTTCTTATCCCCTGAAGATAGAGTATCATTCCCCCTTCTTTGTTCCGTTGCATTCGAAGAACAGAGGCAATTGTTCCAATGTGATAAATATTGTCTTCCGCAATAAAATCTTTATCAGACCCCTCTTTGTGGGCTGTCACCATAATGTAGCTTTTTGATATTATTGCTCTGTTCACTGCCGCTGCTGAAAAATCCTTTTTAACCTGAACATTGAGGATCATATAGGGAAAAAGGACAGAGTCTTTCAATGCGAGCAAAGGCATTGTTGAAGGGATGTCGAATCTGTTGTTTACAGGATTTGTCATTTATTCCTCATCTTTTATTTCCAAAACATTATTACACTTTTTTTCATCTATCAGGGGAAGTTTTATTATAAGCACCCCCTTCTTGAAACATGATACTGCCTTTTGGTAGTCAACCGGATGTTCAATGTTTATTATTTTTCTGAAAACACCGTTCTCTCTTTCAAGACAGATACAACTTTCGTAAAAACTTTCCCTTGTGGTATCTTTTGTTCCAAATATCTCGATCAGGTTGTCAATTCCGGTAACTTTGACACAATCGGCATTGAGTCCCGGCATTTCAATTTCAATGACCATCTCTTTCGTTTCAGTTTCAATAAACACATCCATCGGAAAGTCAATTTCATCACTATGACCGGTATCAGGTGAAAGATGTTCCTCAAGAAGTTTTTCGATCCCTGAAATAAGCTCCCGGAATTTTTTCAGTAAAACGAGGTTGTCTGATTTTTGTTTTCTGCTCAAATCGTTACTCCCCTAAACAAAAATACTCCCCAGTTTATATCAACTCCGGTTTCTTCGCAAGATTTATCAGCAAATTGTACTTGCAATAGCACCTTTTTAAAATATAATGGTTAACGATCTTAATTGATTTCTTTTGTTTTGGAGGGGGCTATGCTTTTCAAAAAAAACTTAATTTTAATGACTGTTTTGCTTTCAGCTCTTATTTTTGCGGCATGCAGTTCATCAAAAAAAAGCGACTCGGATGATGACCAGACAGTTGTCACAGATGACGAAACTGTTGACACTGATGATATTGAGCTTGAAACAGATGAGGACATTGATGATGAGTACAGTGATGATGACGAAGAGGGCGATGACGACATAATCATACCTGATATTTTCGGTGTCTATGGAACTGTTTTTACAGACAAAGCTGAAAGTGGAAAAAAGGTTGAGCTGTTTTTGTGTGGGAAAGATGTTCCGCTTGAAGAAACGATCACCGATTCTCAAGGCAGATATGAAATAGAGTTTGCTTTTGAAACAGGTGAAACTTACTGTCTCGGATCTGTTGATTTGATGAGTTGCTTTGTTTATGAAGGTGTCGATCCTCAGAGATCAGAAATAAATCCTTTGACACATCTGGCATTCAAAGGAATGGATATTGAAAATTCAGCTTGCTCAGATCTCCGGAAAAGTGAAACTTCAGTTAGAAAATATTTTAAAACCGGCACCGGATATTGGCTTGGCGAACTTGATTACAAACAACTGACAGGAATAAACGGACCCTTTGACACTCTGGCAGGGATCGAAAAGAAAGACCTTTATGAAATCATTGAAATTATCCACAATGACATAAAAAAAGAGGGGGAAAAAGATCATGGAGCTTTCTTTTCGGGATTCCAAGTGTTGACAGAAAACGATTTTGCCATTCTTGATGATCCGGATAACGGGATCAATGCTTTTTTAATCGGCGGAAGTGAAGTTGTCGCCCCCGGATTTGAAATCAAGTGGAACTATAAAAATGAAGTTTATGAAGGTTCATCCATATCTCTGGAAAGCAATGCCGCAGGTGAATTTATTGTTACAGCAATACTTTTTGAAAAAAATAAAGATTCAGTTCTTGCCCAATCTTCAGTGACAATAAATTTCTTTACAGAGATCAATTCCGGTTCTTTCAGTATTGCCGACACATCAGATGGTTTTTCCAAGATCATTTCCGAAGGGGTCATGGTTATAGTAGCTCCCGGAACAACCGCAGTTGCAGGAACCGACATCGTTGAAGATATTGATTACAGAGTTCTCACTTCAGGAAACGGGGCTTCTCTTTTAAAAATGGTTTTTGAACCTTTGGGTACTGTTTTTAATGGCGATCCATTATTCTTCATTGTTGACCTTGAAACCGTTTTTTCCGGCGACCCGATAATGCTCGGAATAAACAGAGTTGATTCCGGCGGCGAGTTTACCGTTATGAATACTGCATCAGGTGACCCGATAATGATGACTGCATCAGGTGACCCGATAATGTTCACCGCTTCAGGCGACCCGATAATGAGTTTTGCATCAGGTGATCCGATAATGATGGGAAACATGTTGAACACTATTGTGTCAACAACTACACATTTCTCAAATTTTTCTCTCAGCAGAAGACCGGCAAGAATTGAAATTTCCGGGTTGATACAAAACTGGGCATCCGACTTTTCCATTCAGAAGTCACCTTTTGTTTACATAGGCAAAGCACTTGACATGTCGAAAATTGAAGGAAAAGAAAAAATAAAAGGGATCCTTGCAAATCCGGCAGAAGCAATGAAAGTTGAAAGTGAACTTCAAAGGCTTTTTAATATAAGGATAGGCAACAATCTCAATTATCATATTTTTGAAAATTACTTTTTAATAGACTCACTTATTGAAAATTTTAAAGAAAGAAGATTATTGCAGACAGGAAACAGAAAATACTCACCTGTAATTAACGGTTTTGATATCAGGGCGACAGTTTATGACATGTTCATAAAAACCAAAGGCTTGGAAAGATCTTTAACCATTTCCGACCTTTTTGATACATCTCTGATACCTGCAAAGCTTACAGGTAATGAAATAGGAAATTTTCCGGACATGAAAAAACTGGCAATAAATGCCATTCTTGGAATAGATGAAGAAGACTTTAACAAATATCATGTTCCCCGGAAAAGGGATGTACTTGCTCTTATGAATTTTGTTCAAAGTATCAAGGGTCCCGTTTTTGGTGCTCTCAACGCTCCGGTAACTGAAAACATCTTACTTTGTGCATGGCTTACAACTAGTTCAATTACAGAGTGTACAGCTACACCTCCTGATTTTTCAATTGACAGCTCGGGAAATGTCACGATAGATGGAGTTGTTGTCGATACGGATCAAATTGAAGATGTTTTTGAAGAAAAATTGAGTTCACTTCCCGAAACGATGAGCGATCATCGTAAAATGGAGCTCTACAGAACACTTTTTCTTGTTGTTAAATTCAGTGCAAGACTTTCCGGAATAGATCCTTCATTGAAAATTCTGGCTGACAACATGAAACTTGCCGCTGCTGGAATGTTTGAAGGTTTTGACAAGGTTTCTGAAAAAGTCGGTATTTCTGACACAGTGGGCAACATCACTGATACTGTTGCCATGGTTTTTGGAAGAACCGTTGTCGAGTCGCCTTCATTTGGGAATTTTAAAAACATCCTTTCCAGGATATCATTAACAGCACCTCTTGAAATGGATGACAACACTGTAATTGACAGGGTGATCGTTGCCGTTGACACGCACAGTGCAACACTCTCTGCGGGGGATTCAGACAGTCGCCCGGTTTACAAAGGGGGTGCAAGAACTTCAACAAAAGTTTTCACTAAAAACGATGTTAAAATTGAAGATTTTCAAACAAAATCGGCTCAGAACAAATTCATGTTGCTGAGCGACCTTTTTGAAGATGTTGATTTTGACGGAATATTTAATACTTTTGCCAACTTTAAAGTAATTGTTATCATGGGAGAGGGAGAAAACAGAAAAGTTGTTTCAAAAGATTACGGTGCACTTATAACAAATGTCACTGAAATTGAAGACGGTGCAATTTTAAAGGGCAGTGAAACCGGAGAAATGGTCGTCTATATCAACAGTATCGGGGGCAACCTTGAAAATGCAGGGATGATCCTTACTCCCGGAAACAGGACAGTAATGTTTAACACAGACCATTTTGAACCTGTTGTTTTGAGAAATCTTAAACCCGGACAATATATCATCGAAGGTTTTTCAGATGGACACTATCCTGACAGACGGCATATCTTCCTATCTCCGGGTAAAACTGAATTTGTATATCTAAGCCTTCATGAAACAGTAAATGAAAGTGAAAAAGGTAAGCTTGCCATATATTTTGAGAAAAAAGGTGAATTCGGATATTTCGACAGTTTTAAACCGGGCGAAACAGTATCAGTTGTAATAACAGACAAATCAAACAAAGAAGTGTTTAAAAACACTGATCATTTTGGAGATGAAACTCTGACTCTCAACGACTTTTACTACGGCGCATATACGATCAGAGCATCTTCAAAAGAGACATACAGCATAATGCAGAATTTTGTGGTTAACAGTATCAATACAAATTTGTATGTCACTCTGCCAATAAAAGATGTTTGCGGAAATGAAATCGTTGAAGCAGGAGAAGAGTGTGATCAGGGCTACGAAACAGGAGGCGATCCGTTAACTTGCGCTGATATCCTTGATAGTCCCGCTAATCCGGACAACTATGTTTTCTGTCTTGATACCTGTGTCTGGGATACTTCACTCTGTTTCTGATGAAATTAAAGACTCTTTAAAGCTCTGGAAAGTTCACTGTACATCGCTTTATATTCTTTTTCTTTCCAATTCTTTTTCTCTTTTCTTATGAATGTTGTAAGATCTGATCTGTTGTCAAAACGGGCGACCGGTATGTTCCATTTCTTTGTTACATAGACAAGTTTGCCACCTTTTTTCGCTTCAACAAATCTTTCAACTTTTACAGTATCAGGAACATCTGATGCTTCGATCAAGTATTCCATATCGTCACACCCGTATTCTCCAAGCATTACTTCTAATGGAACTCCATGATGAAGAATGGAACTCTGACCGTCAGGCCTTGCTCTTTCATAATTTTTCCGCCGGCTTTCTTCGGGAGTTACCCACACATAGAGAATTTTTGCCCGATTAAGTATGTGTTCAGAAAAAGTATCAAAAGCAAAAGCATATCCCTGCGGAGGTGTCAGAGGCATTACTGAGCCGTTTGCCCCCCCTCTTGCAAGTTCAATTATTATGGTTTTTCCTTTTTTGTCAGCTTTTGCAGTTTTATTCTTTTCCTTAAGGAACTCAGCCACTTCTTCTTCCATAGCTTCTCCGAGTTTAATACGGGCATCCCACGGAATTTTTCCAAGTTCTCTTCCCATGCCGAATTTTGATCTTGCGGTATCAAGCCTTTCAAAAAGCCACTGTGCCGCTGAAGGAACATTTATTACAGTTGAGTTGTTAAGATCTTCATAATCCATGTTAAGAAGTTCGACAAGTGTCCCCCACTCCATTCCATTTTTAAAAGGTCTTACAGCCCCGTGATAAAAAATATAGTTCAGCCCGAGTTTTTCAAGTTCATCATCAATTCTGTGCATAAAATGGACATAAGGATAATCATCAAGCTGAAGTGTCGGTCCCATTTTCATATCTTTTTTACATTGAGCCGGTGTTAAATGCTCCATGAACCTTCTCACTTCAGATTTTCCGGATGCCGGAAGTGCAAGCAGCAACACTGTGTCAAGCAGTTTAGACATAATTTTCTCCATTAATTAAGTTAACAAAAAACAGATTTGTTATAGTATCCTTAAATTAAATTACAGTCAAAATCTTTTGTTGAATTTGACATATCAGGTCAAATCTGTGACAATTACCCCGATATTTTTTGAAGGGGACAGTATGAAAAAAGGAAAAACAGGGCTTACAACAAAGATTTTCATTGCACTTATTACCGGTGCTGTTACAGGGGTTATCCTCAATCTGGTTTCTGATTTTGATACCACAGGGATAATTGACACATGGTTTGTGAACGGACTTTTTGCTCTTTTAGGAAAGATGTTCATTTCTGCCATTATGATGCTTGTGGTGCCGCTTGTTCTGACAAGTCTTATTTGCGGATCTGCCGGCATTGAAGATATCAGAAAACTTGGAAGAGTTGGGATTAAAACACTGGTTTTTTACATTTCCACTACTTCAATTGCGATCGCTCTTGCACTCATGATATCTTTTATTACAAGACCGGGAATAGGATTTTCAATTGCTGAAAAAGGTGCTGCTTTTGACACTCAGGATGCCCCCGGATTTGTTGAAACCATATCTTCCATTATTCCTGCCAACCCTTTTACGGCATTTGCTGAAGGGAGGATGTTGCAGGTAATATTTTTTGCACTGTTGTTCGGATTTGCGATGTCAATGCTTGGTGACAAAGTTGGAACTGTAAGAAAAGGGATGGAAGAACTGAACGAAATAGTTATGAAAATGGTCGTTATGATAATGCATACAGCTCCTTACGGTGTTTTTGCTTTGATCGCCAATGTTTTTGCAAGAGAAGGGTTTGGAGCATTTTTGCCGCTTATTAAATACTTTTTGACAGTAATGGCTGTTCTTTGCATCCATTTTGCATTCATTTACGGTTCTGCATTGAAATTTATCGGCAAACTTTCACCCATTGTTTTCCTGAAAAAATTCTATCCAACAATGCTTGTTGCGTTTTCAACCGCTTCAAGTAACGCAACTTTGCCTGTCACAATGGAAACTGCGGAAAAAGAAATGGGGGTTTCAAATAAAATTGCATCATTTACTTTGCCTCTTGGTGCCACAATAAATATGGATGGAACTGCAATAATGCAGGGAGTTGCAGTTGTTTTCATTGCTCAGGCTTACAGCATTGAGTTGACTTTTGTCAATATCTTGACCGTTATTCTTACAGCTACTCTGGCTTCGATAGGCACGGCAGGTGTCCCGAGTGTCGGACTTATAACTCTTGCAATGGTTTTAAGACAGGTCAACCTTCCGGTAGAAGGGATAGCACTTATTATGGGTATTGACAGGATCCTCGATATGACAAGAACTGCCGTCAATATCTCCGGAGACACGATCGGTTCTATCATAATTGCTAAAAGTGAAGGTGAACTCGACCAATCGGTTTTTAATCAATAAAAACGGCGAATCTTGCAAAAAGTGTGGATTTTCGACACTTTTATTAAATAACCTTGAAAATACTTGACAACTTCACTTTAAATTATATTACTCATAATTGAGACTTTGAGACAGATTATTTTTTATTTGGGTATCGGGAGGTTGAAATGAAAAAGTTTAGTTTAGTTTTTTTTGCAGTATTTTTTTTGGTCTTAAATGTTGCCGGCTGTGTGGTGAGTACAACATCCACTATTGAAACTGGCGATTCATGTTTAAATGCAGGAGAACACCGTTGCAACAATGATGTTATTGAAAACTGTATTCTTGGTACATGGAGGGTTTTTATGGATTGCGGTGAAACCGGCAAGAAATGTGAAAAAACCGAAGTGGATGGAGTTTTAATGGCGACATGTGTTGATGACACAGGAAACAGCGGAAATACAGGAGACACAGGAAACACCGGTAACACCGGTAACACAGGCAACACCGGCAACACCGGGAATACCGGGAATACCGGGAATACCGGGAATACCGGGAATACAGGAGACACCGGAGATACTGGGAACACTGGAGACACCGGAGACACAGGTTGCTCTCTTAAAAATGACTGGCTTTCTCCTGAATCAGGATGGACATCTTATGCTTATCTTAGAATGATGGGTAAAATTGTTGATTACGGTGATTTTGAAGAAGCAATTTTTGTTAACGGAAGAGTTGCGCTGGCTGAAAGAAACATTGACATGACTCTTTCTGACGGTGTATTTCACAATTATGAAAACCAGATCCTCATTGCCAATGCAATTGACTATGATATTTTTGACACTAATCAAAGTGCAGGAACAGCAAAAGTTGAATACTTTGACATGATGATTCAGTTCAGCAAACAGCTTGTGCCTATTTTAATTGATACGGATATTAATGGATCAGGTTTCGGCGAAGTTGATTTTGGTGGATTCACATGGTTCCGTAGAAGCTTCCTGGATCTTGATGTTAACTTTACGACAGGACAAGTCACAGCTCAGTATATGAGGAAAAACTGCTGGTATGCAATTTCAGCTACAGAAGAGATCGAAGAGGATGGAGATGTTTTTGATGTTCCTATAGGCGGTATAGCAGGATGTTTTGGCAACAATGTTAACGGCTCAACGGGCGAAACACTCAACATGATGTTTCGCAACAAGATGACAGAAGACAAAGCTACCATACTTGAATTTCTAAACACCGAGCCGGACGGAACAGTTCTTGAGCCAGGAGATGAAGGGTTCACACCTGTATGTGAATGTTTTGAAAAAGATGGCGAAACAGAGATAGACTGCTCAATATATGACGGACCCGGTGGCCCGGAACCTTCCTGATCCAAGCGAAACAACAAAACCTGTGTGATCGAACATTAAGCATCAGACGGATACTTTTACTGGTTTAAACCAATAGCGAATCTTGCAAAAAGTGTGGATTTTCGACACTTTTATCATGTAAAAAGTGTAAATTTTCGCATTTTTATCTTGCAAAAAGTGTGAAAATAGTGCATTATTAACATGTAAAAAGTGTGTGAGGTTCAAATATGGAAAGAATTATTTTAAAGAAACTTATTGAATGGAAAGAACGCAAAACAAGAAAACCATTGTTGTTGAGGGGTGCCAGACAGGTTGGGAAAACATGGATACTGAGATATTTCGGTGAAAAGTATTTTTCAAAAGTTCATTACTTAAACTTTGAAAAGGATAAAAGTCTTGACTCGCTTTTTTCAAATTCGCTTGATCCGGAAGCTATCTTAAATAACTATGAGATAGTTTATAATACGAATGTCGATGAAAATGATCTGATAATTTTTGATGAAGTTCAGGAGTCACCCAATGCTCTCACTTCTCTAAAGTATTTTGCTGAAATAAAGCCCCGTCAGCCGGTTTGTGCTGCCGGATCAAATATAGGCATTGTCTCTTCAACGGCAGGATTTCCTGTTGGCAAAGTGGAAGATATTGTTATGTATCCCATGAACTTTTTTGAGTTTTTACAAGCAGTTCAACCTGAGCTTGCCAAATTCATAAAAGAAAAAAAAGATGTTTTACCAATACCTGAAATTCTTCACAAAAAACTTATTGATCTTTTCCTTCATTTTTATGTAACGGGAGGACTCCCCGAAGCTGTTTCAGAATTTGCAGACAAAAAAGATAATATGAAGATTGCTTTTGAAAAAACCCGCATAGTTCATGAACGATTGATCTTTAATTATGTTTCTGATTTTGCAAAACATGCCGGAGCTGTAAATGCTGCACATATTCACTCTGTTTTTGATCATGTTCCTCACTATTTAAGTACAGCTGTTGATAATTCTATTCAGAGGTTCAGGTTTAAAGATATAATTCCCGGAAAATCGAGGTATGCAGATCTTGAAGGACCAATTGACTGGCTTATAAACTCAGGACTTTTATACAGAATAAATATTGTTGAAAATTCGGGAATCCCGCTTGTCAGTTACCGGAAACACAATATATTTAAACTTGCATTGTTTGATTCCGGGCTTCTTCACACAATGCTTAACATCCCTTTTTCAAAGATCATACAGCAGGATTATGGAACTTTTAAAGGATATATTGCTGAAAATTTTGTTGCAGGATCACTTGTGGCAAACCGTTTTTCACCACTTTTCTCATGGCAGGGTCGTCAATCTGAGATTGAATTTTTAATTCAGCATGAAGAAAATATCATCCCCGTAGAAGTAAAATCCGGATCAAGAACAAGAGCCAAAAGCTTATCAATTTATTCAGAAAAGTATTCACCTGAAATTAAAGTTATTGTCAGCTTAAAAAACCTTGAATTTAACAGCGACAACACCCTCAACATTCCACTTTATTTCATTGATAACCTGCGGGATTGTTTGAATTTGATCCGCCTCAAAACTTGAAATTAAAAACAGTTTATTATACAATTGTTTTGTAACAATGAAGTTTGAATAATCTTAGTAATGCAATATCAAGGGCTATAAAAATGAGGCTTACAAAGACATTTGATTGTCCGGCTTGTGGAAAAGAAACCGATGTTAAATTTTTTGAGGTTCGCCGTCAGTGCGAACATTGTAACGCAGTACTTGATATCATAGGTGACCATACACGCTTGTTTGGTGCGTTGTATGTCATCTTTGGTTTGCTGTTAGTAATATCAGTTAGTAGAGATTCGGTTGAAAAAATGATCTTGCCATGGTTTGTTGAAAATCGACCGGATCTTTTGGTTGGATATTATAAAAAATTCACTGTTGATTTGATTTCTGCTTTGGTATTTTTGTCTGTTTCCTTTCTTTCCTTGTTTATAATTGCATTTTTTGAATTTAACCATGCAACAGAAGTGAGGGAAATGACAAAACCCCCTGAAAAAGAAAAAATGATTTTATCCTTTATTTTTGTTGTATTACTTGTGTTATTTTCAATCTTCACAACAGTCGTGAAACGTTAGTTAACATTTTATAGGTTCTAAACTGCTTCTAAAAATGGGTTTAGCAAACATCTTCATTCTTATCTTGCAAAAAGTGTGAAAATGCAGCGAAAAACACCCTCAACATTCCACGTTATCTCATTGATAACCTGCGGGATTATTTGGAAAAAGTTAATTGCTTCACAAATCTTTAAGAAACTGGTGTGCTTCGATCATTCTGACTTCTTCTTTCATTTTGCTTGTTTTAAGATTGTGGACGATCTGGTATTTTTTTACTGATTCATCAAAGAAGGAGCCAAAGTGGAATAGATTTTTTGAGAAGTTGTCGTCATTAAGCTTCACTTCTATCATTTGTGAAGGCAATTTATCAACAACTGTGAGAAAATCAACTTCCCGTTTATCTTTGTCTTTTATGAAATGAAGAGATGTTTTACATCCCTGTGTGTCTTCAAGAAAATGGAGCTTTTTGATGAGCGCACAGGCAACAGCATTTTCAAGAGCTGCCGCTTCCCCATTTTCTACTGCCCCGGTATCATAGAAATAATACTTCGGTTCTTTGAGAATTGCTCTTGATATATTTTTAGAATAAGGTCTGACAGGAAAAATAACAAACAGTTTTTCAAGGATCTCAAGCCAGAATTTCACTGTTGGGACAGAAACCTGAAGATCACCCGCAAGTGAACTGTATGAAACAGTTGAGCCAACCTGATTTTTTAAAAGTTCAACAAGTATCTCAAGACCTTTTATTTCTCGCACTTTTTCAAGATCAAGCAAGTCCTGCCTGATTATTATGTCTGTGTGCTGCCGCCGCCACCTTTTTGCAAAAATTTCACTCCCCTTTAAAAAAGGTTCAGGAAATCCTCCGAAATTCATTATGTTGCCAAGTGCTTCTTTCGAATCCATGAAAGCTGATGCTTCTGCAACATCAACCGGATGGAGACGATAGTAAAAATGTCTTCCTGCAAGTGACTCCCCACCTTTTTTGAAAGTATCCATCCGTGCTGAACCGGTAACAAGAAGGGCAGGATTAACCCCTTCCTTATCATAAACCCCTTTTATCCAAGATTTCCAGTTTTTCATTTTGTGCAGCTCATCAAAAATAATAAGCTCTTTTTCTCTGTCCCACTCTTTTTTTGAGACAATTTCTCTATCTTCCGAAACATCAAAGTTCAAATATGTGTGGTTCAAGCCAAGTTGCTTAGAAAGTGTTGTTTTTCCAACTTGTCTCGGTCCTGACAACAGAACTGCTTTTGACTTAAGATCTTTTAAAACAAAAGGTTCAAGGTATCTTTTCATTGATTTCTCCATCACAAAAC